>DMWH01000293.1:0-8019 GCA_003483345.1 Clostridiales bacterium
ATTATTCATAGTTATTTCCTTTATTGATAACGATTATATGTGGTTATAATAACTACTTAAATAATAATCCAAATATAAGTATCTGTCAAATACAATTTTGTAATTTAAAATAGAAACAAGGGAGAACAGAATAGCTGTTCCCCCTTGGAAAAATTCATTGCCTCATTGTTCAACTTTTAAAGCTTCTGAATAGCAATCCTGGCAACAAAACTTTGCAGTATCCCCGCTTTCATCAAGGCTTTTTACACACCTACTATTTCACACTTGACATCAATACTACCGTCTCAACGTGGCTCGACCGTATGTTTTTAATTACAACAAACGCACATTTTCAACCTATCGGTTCGGTAGATGCAGTCGACAAATTTTACCTGTTTGGTAGAAATGTTCTACAAATTGGAGTTTATTTGTTTCTCAACCTTCGCCTTTTTAAAAGCCAAGAAAAAATATAGGCTATAGCAGTAAAGAAAATAACAACAATTAATTGCATAGGTATTGATATTCTCCAAAATATAGAACTTTCAGGTACAGTTAATAAATCTGGCATAACCAATATGCTATATATTATTGACAACCCCGTAGAAATAATTGGAGAAATCCAGAGTGCTTTCCTTTTTAGAAAAAACATCAATAGAACTGATGCCACCGGAAAGGTAAAAAAAACTAAAACTTGCCACAAATCCATAAATACCTCCTGTGTATTAAAATCTTAACCAAATTGGAATTTACTGCCCGAATGTCGTATTTTCATATACTGTTATACCAAGAATCTTTATTTCAATCCCTGTATCGTAACCATCTACTCCTCTGAACGCATGATAATCTGTTATGCTGTACAAGACTGCTTGATATTTAACAGTTCCACCGTCTTTATAGCGTAACGGAATTGGGAACAGCAAAATCAAAGCTATAATAATAATGGTGATTCTGATTATCTTTTTCTTCATCATCTTCTTACCTCAAATTCATGTTTATCTCTCTATGCCTAATGTATCGTAATACTCCTCAGAATACGGGATCGTTGAATAGTCAAAATCTGCTTGTATAATTTTCACATATTGATAAGCATTTGACTGGGCTTCAATTCCAAATTCCTTACGCAAGGTATTCAGTGCAGCATCTCGTGCTAGCCAATCATTTTCTTCTTCTGATTTCAGCATCTCTGAAAACTGTGCTTCGTCAATGTAGCAAATTTGCTCTAACGTACTGGCACCTTTGCAAAAAAGCACGAGTGATAAAAACTCCTGAAAGTTATGTGCAATAGGTTCAACATAGTGTTCATCGCAGGGCATAGGGCTAACGGCAAATACCATACTAGAGCTAATTGATGGAACAAAACAAAAATGTATCCCGTCAACACCTACCCAACCAATAACTTCTGCACCAACCGGGGTACAGAAATATGCCACATCACTACCGTTCCATCCTAAACCTAGCGCATCCATTGATGATGAAAAAGCACGGAAACGATGAAATAGATCATTATTTGTCATTTTATTAACCTCACTAAATTTAGATTCCATAATGAATTATATATTTTTCATTTTCTCTTGCTTGATTAGCTAATCCTATCAAATGGGTATATTCCTTTTTATTTTGAGACAACATAATACTTATAAAGATATCCATTGATTTAGGCGGTATAAGTGTAATACCACAATAGGCAAGACCCCTTTCTTCTCTTTGCAGAGTATGCCAATAGCAATCTACCCCCTGCAAATTCACCATAATGGGTTCAATAAAATCATCATCAACTGCAATACAATTATATTTTTGAGGTTCATAAGTATCATAATGTTCGTAAAATGATGGTTCTTTTTGCATAATTCCAAACTCATGTTTAGGCATTGTCGGTACACCTCTTCAAATTCCTGCTAATTTATTACATTTAACTACTTTATTGATTTCGTCTCCACAGCTTATTATTTAAATTTATAGCATCATCTGTGATAACAATTTTTAGCTCAAAAGCATGTCTATATTTTTCATCTGCAAATTGGGGATCAATACTGTAAAAAACAAAGTCTTCCTCACCTTTGCCAAGAATATCAAATACAAAAACATCAGTATCACCTTCTGCATAGCTATTTGATAATAAAACTATTTTTTCTCCTCTTAATCTGCTTTCATATCCATAAGGCTTATATTTATTGGAAGGTCTAGTGGCATAAACCGTTATTTGACCTGTTTCTTCTGAATATGATGCATTCAAGTATGTTACTTCCTTATTGCTGTTTTTATTTACGATTATTGAGATAATAATCAAAGTAGCAAAAAGCAAAATTAATACCCATAACTTTTTCTTCACGTTAATCACCTTTCTAATAATCCGTACTCTTACACAGGTAAATTATATTACTTAACCTTAAATTGGAATTTATCGTCTCCATAGTTCATTATTTAAATTAACCACCTCGTCTGTTATAACAATTCTAAGTTGCCTGGCAGCCTTCTATTTATCATTTGGGGCTTGATGATCAATACTATAAAAAGTTAACTCAACATTACCATTGCCGAGAATATCAAAAGTAAATGAATCTTTTCAACTCTTTATCTCTTCAGCATAGTGTTTGTCTACTTTTTTATAAAAGAATCTTTATTGAACACATAATGTTCTGGCTTGTTTGGCTCAAAGTACACTTCAAATAGCTTTTTATCTTTATCTTGCAAAATTACCGATTTTGCACCGATCGATTTATTAATATCAGAAACAACTACTTTCCCTTCTTTCAGCATGTATATTCTTGTTTCAGGAATTGTACCTGTTGTTGCTACAACTTCGTTCTTACCATCGCTGTCCAAGTCAATTTCAATTGTGCTTCCATCTACCTGAATAATCGCCTCTTCCAGTTTTTCCTCAACAAACCAATAAAATGCCTGTGCATAATTGGCACCCAATATTCCATAAATCTTTACAGCCTTCTTTCCAAATACCTGAATCTCTTCAATTCCCATTAAATCTTCTGGTGTGTTCACCATTGACACCTGACCTATATAATAAGATTTACCATTCAAATTAATTCCGCCTTTAAATTCACCATTTTCATTATCCTTAAATATAAAAGCGCTAAGTTCTTTATCGATAATTTTTTCTTCAATAATTCTAATATTATTCGATTGCAAACTTTTAATTTTTAAATTACCTATTTCAGAGAATTTTAATGGGTATATATTATTTTCTTTTTCAAATAATATCCATTTATTTTTTAATAACACAACAAGGCCATCATCATAATAAGCGTATTTTGAACCTATTGAACCAAAGTTTGATTGCCCTTCTTCGTTTGGTTTTTTTGACTGGTCAACCGAAGAGCTGATTTCTCCAATAATTGCATTATTATTAATTTCAACAGACACATGTTTACCAGTATCTAGATATAACTTATTATTGACCATAATCATCGGCCTTCTATCGGATAGGCTTTGAGAAACCTCAGTATTAATAGACTCTAAATTTGAATACCCATATAATATTCCGCCATTATATTCAAGAGTAAAACCATCTTTAATAACATCAAAATATTCAATATCAATTCCAAAAGAAAATTTCGAATTAGGCCCATACCCCCTCTGTCCTACAACAACGTCTATTTTATTATTTTTCTTATCATATATATTAAATGCATTTGACGGATGATAAGTTGCGATAGTACCATCTTCATTAAAAGTACTATGATATAAAAATTCCCCACTATCATAATTAATAAATTGTCTTGCATCAAAATTGAAATAAATATCATTTCCTCGATGCATAACATTCTCTAACAAAATTTCTACTTTGCCCACTTCTCCTATCTCTTTATTCAAATTTATTACTTCATCTTCATTTTTTGGAATCCATGTTGGTTCTATATAGACTGTGAAAGAAATAGGTTTCTGAATTTCATAGATTGCATAACCATCTCTATTAATAATATTATTAAATATTGCCTCTTCACTTAATGGATTTGCGAGTAATGCAATTCCTACAATAATTACAGCTATAATTGATACGACGACAATCCAAAACCTTGGTTTTTTGTAATTTAACACGTTTTTAATCCTCCCTCTTACATTCCCCTCACCAAAAGCAAGTGGCGCACCCGCGAGGACTTTTCTACCTGTAGTAAGGCTCAATAATGAAGCAGAATACTCCGTGCGGATACCGTCTCCCATCTTTTGACTGGTTTGTTTATTGCTGAATTGCGTAAGCAAAAAGGTTATACGCAAAAAGAGCTTGCAGAAAAGCTAATGGTTACAGATAAGGCTGTGTCTCGCTGGGAAACAGGCAAAGGTTTTCCAGATACTTCACTGCTCAGAAATTTGAGTAATATACTCGGAGTTTCTGTTGGCGAACTTCTGTCAGGCGAACATATCGAGGAGACGAACATGAAAGAAAAGACAGATCAAATCATTTTGGATTCGTTGAAATACTCTGCACAAATACTCACCAGGATGATAAATGGTGCATTGCTGACTGTTGGAATAATTCTACTGTTGACACCTGTTTTTATGGCAAGCGGTAATTATAGTTTTTATGGACTAATTCTGATTGGGATTACTATTACACATATGATTCTAAAAAGGTTAGACCTGAACATGAAAATAACAAACAAAACAATTTATGCATCTGCAATTATCTGTCAGATTGCGGCAATTGTTTTAGAAATTCTTCCCTATGGTGTTATTTTAATTATTGCCCCCGGGCCAAATGAGAGAATTACCGCTACTTTCTCTTACTTTAGCTTGACACCATTTGGCAACGCAAACTTTTTTCCCCTACCAACCGGTATGCTGACCGTTGTGGCATTCTTACTGTGCGTAATCAATTTGTTCAAGAAGTCAGATGTACTAAAGCTGAGGAATGCGGCTTTCGTTTGTAATATTATAGCTGTCATACTCTCAGTAATGCCACTTCTGCTATTTGGAAACCAGTACATGAATACAGTAAGCTACTTCGTTTCTGCCCTGCTATTAATTTCAACTGTGCTTCAATCCATAGTAAATAGGCATTTATATAGAGTCTGCTAAAATGAGTATTTGAAGAGGAAAGTTCATATAATCCATTACGGCACACACAAGACAAAAACACTATGAGATAATGGAACAAGTTGTAAATTACATCGTCTAATTATGTAGGAGGTAAGAATAAATGAAAAANNAATCCTCCCTCTTACATTCCCCTCGCCAAATGCAAGAGGACTTCCATTAAAAATGTGTTTTCCGGTAGCAAGCGACAATAACGAATTAGCATAAGGCTTTTTAATATCTTCATTGCTCATCTGTTTCAGTACTCTTTCGTCACAGGATAGCTCCATATCCGTACTCATTAACATAAACGCAACCCCACACAAGTGGATTAAACCAGTGGATGGACAGCGTCAAGAAAGCTAACACCTTAATAATGTGATCCTTTCGATGGATATGGGTCTGTTCATGCAGCAAAATATAGCTTCTTTCGGTGGCATTAAGTCCAACTGGTAAATATATCTTGGGGTTTATTAATCCAAGAACAAATGGCGTTTTCAAATTCTTAGCTTCGAAGATATTCTGTTCTTTTAATTGCGCGCTTTTAAGCTGTCTTCTTAAGATTAAAATAGATACAAGGCTATAAACAAGCAATGCTATTATACCTAAAACCCAGATGTATGCTCCTATTTCCATGTATATCTGAAGTGGATTTGCACTTGCTCCAGCAGTCGGTGCGGGAAGGGATTGACTTACAAATGAATCAACTACTTCTATCCCACTATTAATCTTCGGACTTTGCTGATAGATGATATCATAGGGAATTGGTACAGCATTTCCATTCCGTGGCATAAGACTAAATATGCTTTCAAAGGAGAATGGAATTATCAGACGAAAAGCAACCACACCCCATAAGGCATAGCTGATGACTTTTGGAGCTTTTTTAAGTAGTAGCCTGATTAGTATTACAAAGAGGATTACATAACTTGCCGTAAGGCTCATATTTAAAACAGAAAGAAATAGTTCGCTCATTGCTACACCTCCTTGTGCTCATCAATCAATCTTTTCAACTCTTCGGCTTGATGATTACTTAATTTTTTACCACTGATAAAAGATGTTAGAAATTTCGGCAGTGACCCTCCAAAGGTATCCTCAACAAAACGTATACTTTGATTTGCGTAATATTCATCCTTTGAAATTAGAGATGAAACCAGTGCATTTTCATTTTGAAAAATACCTTTTTCACATAACTTTTTAAGTACTGTATATGTTGTGGACTTTTTCCAATTCATTTCTTTTTCACTTAGCTTCACAAGGTCACCGGAACCAATCGGCTCGTTCTGCCAGATTAATTCTGCAAACTTTTCTTCAGTTTCTGCAAGTTTATAATACTTCATGATAAACCTCCTTGGTCTATTCAATATCGACTTTATATTATAAGTCTATACTGAATAAACCAAATTGTCAATGACGATTTCTTTAAAAAAATGTAACAAAATTTAAAACCGGCAATCAAGAGAATTTATCTCCTGATTGCCGGTCTGTCTCCAAGTTACGTTTATACTTCTACTTCAATGCCTGATTTAAACCTCACAACAACGTTGTTTTCAAATATAGTTGTTTTCTCAACTAAGAGCCTTACCAACTCTTCATCGTAATCAAGACTCTGATCTGCATGTTTTTCTATAAATTCCATCATCTCTATAATTCGGTCTTGCTCACCTTGACTTTCTGCCTCCTCTGTAAGGATAGTTTGCTTTCTTTCGCTAAGTGCCTGTATTTCATCAGCAAGGTTTTCATAGTCTTTGCCAGAATTAGCATAACTGATGAGTTCCATCTGTTTCTCTTCCATTTCCTTATCAATGTTGGCAATGGCCTGTTCATTGCTCTCGCAGACCACTGATTCTATATTTTCCCGCAAAATCGCAATCATCGATTCGCCACCGCAAAGAACCTGGTTAAATGCCTCTGCTACTGCGGTATGGAGGTCTTCCTCCGAAATTGTCCTTGATGTGCAACCTTTAGGCCCCTCTTCCAATCGTGTAACGCATCTCCATACAGTAGACTTCTTGCCACGGTTGTTCCAGTAAGTCCTTCTATATATGTCTCCACACCGTTTGAAACTGCGTTTTTCAACACGAAGCCCCACGCCCGTTTCCGGGGCAAAAAGTGGTAGAGATTTAGACCCCCCTACCCCAGAAACTGCAGATAATCTCAAAAGTTAAGTAATTCTTTAGTTTTCATGAGATTTTTTGCATCTATTTAAAGCCGTTAATCGGCATAGTTTTCAAATTTGAGTATTAACCCTTTTCTAGAAAAGAGGTGAGTATTTTAATTTATCTGTCAGTCAAGCGAATGATCTGACAATTGGCTGTTATTCTGTCTAACAGAGTCTGACAAAGATGTTTGTCTTCCACTACATCTAACCATGTAGATATTTCTCGATTAGTAATAAAAATGATACTTCTTGTTTCATTAAGAAAAGTAACTGCTCGATAAAAAGCCTGCAACTCTGACCTGGTTGGTTCTAGATAAAATACATCATCAATAATAATCAAGTCGCATTCCCGCATATAGGAGAAGGTTGCGCCTGCTTTTGGGTTTATATCTTTGTTCTCTACAATATATATAAAAACATCAATGGATGCATAGTAAGTTTTATGTCCATTGTCGATCGCTGTTTCTCCAAGATGAACTGCAAGACTAGTTTTGCCTGTCCCGCATTTACCAAGTAGAATAACGTTTTGTTCTTCATTGAGCCACGTCAGATGGGATAATTGTTTAATTTGCCATTCCAAACCTTTGTTTAAATTCGATGCATCAAATACTTTGTTGGGAAGTTTGCTTGCCCTTCTTAGCTTGATCTGTTTTTGTCTGGCTCGTATCTCTAGTTCTTTTTGTAATATCATTTGAAGATAATCTAGGTTGGACAGTTTCTCATCATTCAAATCAATATATCCCCTGGCAATATTCCATAGATTTAGCTTCTTAGCCAACTCGCGGATTTCAGTTATATCAGCCATCGATTTCCCTCCTTATCTCCTTGCTACGTGTCAGATGGTTGAAATACTG
>DMWH01000293.1:8063-8718 GCA_003483345.1 Clostridiales bacterium
TCAAGCATTTGCTCCATCGAATAAAACTTCGTCATGCGATTTAAGCGAATGCAATGGCTATTAAAATATTTTGTTTGTTCTTGTTCCATCCGCCGTATAAATTCCTGAGCGATTTCATGCTCTGCAAAATATTGTTTTATAAGAGCATGAGAAACCCTGTTTCTGTTGTTTTTTTCCTCAGCTTTGAATATCTGTCCAGTATCTTCTGTTACTGGATACTTAGCTAATAATTCATTAGTATCGGTATCATAAAATAGAAGTATTTTACCATCATCCTCTATACGTATGCGTTGATATGCATCCATCACACCGACATCAATCTGATAACGATTCCCTTTATAGCTGACCACTCCATTGGAATCAAAGGATGCTACAGTACTTGATACCTCTGAATATGGTTTAACATGAAAAAGCTGTTTTTGTTCTTCAATAAACATTTCTCGTGGCACTTTTCTAGTCACAGTATGAACTCTCCCGTTGCCTTCTCTATCCAACCATGCAAGAGCTGCACTGTTAAGACTGTCAATTCCGGTATATACCCTCCCCTCCAGAAAACTTTGCTTAACATATCCAATTACCTCTTCTACCTTACCTTTACTCTGAGGATCTCTTGGCCTGCATAATGAAACACTGTAGCCGATACGCTTTACATATT
>DMWH01000293.1:8744-8882 GCA_003483345.1 Clostridiales bacterium
ATCAAGATCATATAGAATTGTCTGTGGTCTTCCTCCAAAATATTGAAATGCATAGTTATGAGCTTTTATGGCTGTTTCGGTCGTGAAGGGATCCGGTGAAAAGCAAACAAATTTCATTCTGCTATAACTCAGAACCAT
>DMWH01000198.1 GCA_003483345.1 Clostridiales bacterium
TTTTCATAAACTATTAGAGCCCTTTTGACAGCTTCGCACAATGCTTGAGGGGTTTCATCAATGAATGTAAAACCATTGCCTTTTCCAAGGCTTGCATCCTTTATCGAATCCTTAAGTCCTCCGGTCTCTCTAACAATCGGAACAGTTCCGTAACGGGAAGAAATCATTTGAGCAATACCGCAAGGCTCACTTATTGAAGGCATCAGAAATAAATCTGCACCTGAATAAATCTTTTTTGCAAAATCAGAATCAAAGCCGATTCTTACGTATATTTTATCACGATAACTTTCTTGAAGGTATTTAAAGAATAATTCATATCCCCTGTCTCCCTTTCCGAGTATGATAAACTGAACCTTTTCCTTTAGTATTTCTTCCATGGATTCTTTTATCAGGTCAAATCCCTTATGCTTAACCAGTCTTGATATAATCCCTATTACGGGAATGTCTTCATCCTGCGGCAGCCCTGATAATGATTGTAAATTTATTTTGTTTAAATATTTCTTTTGAATACTTTCTGCATTGTAATTTTCAAATATTTCTGTATCGTCTTCAGGATTGTATTTTTCGGTATCTATTCCGTTTAGTATTCCCTTAATCTTGGATGAATTTTTTTGTATAATTTCTGCCAGCCCGTGAGCATAATAATCATCTAATATTTCCTTTGAATAGCTTTCGCTTACCGTACTAATAAAATGAGCGGTTTCCAAGGCACCTTTCAAAAGGTTTATTGCTCCTTTAAATTCAATTATACCTTTTTCCTTTCCGTGCAAGTCAAATACATCCTCCGAAATAGCTAAATCAAACACCCCTTGATATTCTATGTTATGAATTGTTATTATAGATTTTATATCTCTGTAACCCTCATAACCGGAATATTTTGCAGATAAATAAATGGGAATCAATGATGTCTGCCAGTCATTTGCATGAATAATGTCAGGCATAAATTTTATCATAGGCAGTATATACAATACCGCCTTAGAGAAAAATGCAAATCTTTCGGCATCATCAAAATGACCGTAGCATTCACTCCTTTTAAAATAGTATTCATTGTCTATAAAATAATATGTAACATTATTTAATATGGTTTTATAAACGCCGCAATATTGCTGTCTCCAGGCAAGAGGAACGGATGTTTTCCCAATAAATTCAAATTCACTTCTGTCCACAATTCCTTGGTACAAAGGAAGTACTATCCTTATATCTATTTTGTCCTTATATTTCTCGACCAATGCTTTCGGCAATGACCCGGCAACTTCACCAAGTCCGCCGGTTGCTATAAAGGGTGCAGCTTCGGATGCAACATATAATACTTTTAATTTATTCATATAATCACTCCTATACAACTGAGTTTTTCTTTATAAAGAAGGGACAGTTAGAATATCCCAACAAAACCCTATCCTTGTTCACAAAAGTGTATGTGTCGGTTATTATGTAGTCCAATTTGGCATTGTCGCTTATTCTTCCATGCTGCATAATAATTGAATTTTTAACAACTGCATTCTTGCCTACTCTCACATCTCTGAAAAGTATGGAATTTTCGACAGTTCCTTCAATGATACAGCCGTTGGCAATCAAAGAATTTTTAACAACTGCATCTTTACAATACTTAGCAGGAGCCGTATCTTTTGTTTTTGTATATATGGGACCTGTATTTGAATAAAAGATATTTTGCAATGTATCCATATTTAAAAGTTTCATACTGTTTTCATAATAGCTTTGCAAAGAGTCAATATGTGCAAAAAATCCGGTATATTCATATCCGTAAATTCTTAAAGAATGAACCCTGGCAGATAAAACATCAAAGCTAAAATCCTTGTAATTTCTTGCAATAGCATCATAAATAAGGGATTCCAAGAATTCCTTGTTCATAACCCATGTGTTTAATCCTATATTGTAATTTCCGCTTGTAACCGGATAAACTAAGATATCATCAGCTCTTCCATCCTCATCAAATTCATATAATATTTTATGAATTGAATCAGATTTATTTATATCTGTCTTAATATAGACGGCAGTAATATCCGAATTTTTTTCTTCATGGTATTGTATTACCTTATTATAATTAATATCATAAATCATATCGGAGTCCGATAATACAACATAATTTTTTTTTGAAAATTTGATATAATCCAAAACTCTTTTTAAAGCATCGAGTCTTCCCTTATAAAGCCCGTGGTTTTCTCCTGCAGAATAGGGGGGAATCATAAGTATGCCGCCCTTCTTTCTTGACAAGTCCCAATCTTTACCGGAACCTACATGTTCCATTAGAGAGCGGTAGTTGCTGCTTGTTATCAGGTATATTTTATTTATGCCGGAATTAACCATGTTTGAGAGCGGGAAATCTATAAGCCTGTACCTGCCCCCAAAAGGTATTGCGGCAACTGAGCGATGAGATGCTAATTCTGTCATGCTCCAATCTTGCATATCTGAGAAAATAATTCCTAACGCATTCATATTATTCCTCCTGCATTTTATTTATAACACTTTCACGCGGTATTACGGTAATTTCAGAGTTCTCCCCCTTTGGTTTGCCAATCTTTAAGTTAGCTCCGATTGTTACCATTTCATCTATTATTGAATAATTAATTACACAGTTTTTATTTATTTTTACATCTGCCATTATCACGGAATCTTTTACAAGAGCATTCTCTTCTATAATTACTCCCGAAAATATTACTGAATTCTCTACAGTTCCAAGAATTACTGCACCTTCCGATACTAATGAATTATTAATAAGAGCATTCTTTCCTACATAGTGGGGGGGCTTTTCTGCATGCCTTGAATATATTATCCAATCTTCTGATAATTCAAAGCCATTCTCGCCCAAAAGATCCATATTTGCCTGCCATAGTGAATCTATGGTACCGACATCCTTCCAATATCCCTTAAATTTGTAAGCATACAACTTTTCATTTGATCTTAGCATTAGAGGAATAACATCTTTCCCGAAGTCATTTGATGAGTCGGGATTTTTATCATCTATTTCAAGATACTTTTTAAGCTTGTTCCATTTAAATACATATATACCCATAGAGGCTTGAGTACTTTTTGGCCTTTTTGGTTTCTCTTCAAAATCAATTATTCTTCCGCTGTCATCCGAGCTTAAAATCCCGAAGCGGGAAGCTTCCTTTATTGGAACATCAATTACCGATATGGTGCAATCGGCGTCCATTCTCTTATGGAAGTCAATCATTAAGGAATAGTCCATTTTATAAATATGGTCACCGGATAAAATAAGCACATATTCAGGAGAGTACTGGTCTATGAAATTCGTGTTTTGAAAAATTGAATTAGCTGTACCCAAGTACCATTCCGAATCCCCTACTCTTTGATAAGGAGGCAGTATTTGAATTCCTCCGTACATTCTGTCTAAATCCCAAGACTTTCCGTCACCTATATACGAATTTAATATTAATGGTTGATATTGTGTCAAAACACCTATTGTATCGAGGCCGGAGTTAACACAATTAGATAGGGCAAAGTCAATTATTCTGTATTTGCCTCCAAACGGTACAGAAGGTTTTGCAATTTTTGTTGTTAAGGCTCCCAATCTGCTGCCCTGACCTCCGGCAAGCAGCATGACAACACATTCTTTTTTAGCTAATTTCATAAATTTTCCCTCCCTCTTTGTTAACTTTATATTTAGTTTCTTTTTCTAAAAAGATTATCGAAAGGGGCGGCAGGGTCAATGATACAAAAGAATTATATCCGTGTACCGAACCTTGAGATGATATTAATCTATCCTTATTTCCGGTGCCTGTCCCTCCAAATTCCTCATCATTGGAATTAAATACTTCAGTGTAAATACCCTCATCAACGCCAATTATATAGTTATGTCTTTCTGTAGGTGAAAAATTAACCACCGCAATCAATTCATCACCATTCTTATTTATTCGCTTAAATGATATAATATTTTGCTCATAATCATCATTTGAAATCCATTTAAAGCCGCTCCATGAATAATCAACTTCCCATAGCTCAGAACGTTTCAGATAAAACTCGTTTAAATTTTTAATATATGTATTTAATTTTCCATGGTATTCATACTCAATCATAAACCATTCAATTTCCTTGTTATAATCCCATTCCGTAAATTGTCCTATTTCATATCCCATGAAGTTAAGTTTTTTCCCCGGATGAGCCATCATGTAGCCCAAAAGCACCCTGACATTTGCAAACTTTTCCTCATAAGGTCCGGGCATTTTATTGAGTATGGATTTCTTGCCATGAACAACTTCATCATGAGACAAAGGAAGTATATAGTTTTCACTGAAGGCATAATGAAGTGAAAAGGTTATGTTTTTATGCTTGTATTTTCTGAAAAACGGGTCAGTTTCCATATATTCTATCATATCGTTCATCCAGCCCATATTCCACTTGAAATTAAAACCCAGTCCGCCTAAATAAGTTGGTTTTGTAACCATTGGCCAGGCTGTGGATTCTTCTGCTACCATCATGGTATTAGGGTAATTTTTAAATACGGATTCATTAAGCTTTTTTAAAAAAGAAATTGCTTCAAGATTTTCATTCCCTCCATATATATTGGGAGTCCACTCACCTTCCTTTTTATCATAATCCAAATATAACATTGAGCTTACCGCATCAACTCTCAAGCCGTCGGCATGATAAACATCCAACCAGAATACGGCGTTTGATATTAAAAATGATTGAACTTCAGTTCTCCCGAAATCAAATTTATGAGTTCCCCAGCCTTTAATTTCTCTTTTTTCACTATCCTTGTACTCGTAAAGAAAATCTCCGTCGAATTTATACAGTCCGTGTTCATCCTTGGGGAAATGAGCAGGAACCCAATCAAGAATAACACCTATCCCATTTTGATGGCATTGGTCAATGAAGTATTTTAAATCATCCGGCTCACCGAGACGCCTGGTTGGAGAATAGTAACCTGAAACCTGGTAGCCCCAGGAACCGTCAAAGGGATATTCCATAATGGGCATAAGCTCTATATGGGTATAGTAATGTTTTTTAACATGGTTTATCAATAGCGGCGCCATTTCTCTGTATGTATAAAAATCCCCATTTTCTTTACGCTTCCAAGAGGGTAGATTAACTTCGTAAATATTTATGGGAATTTCATATAAGTTAATTCTTTTTTTATATTCAAACCAATTTGTATCATTCCATTTGTATTTGTTAATATTATAAACAATTGATGCCGTTTCCGTCTTAGTTTGTGAAGAAAATGCATATGGATCTGCCTTATATATAATTGTATTATCCGCAGCAGTAATTATATATTTATACAATTCACCTTCCTTTATGCCGGGAGCAAACAATTCCCATATGCCGCTATCAGAAATTTTTTTCATTTCATACTCGGCACTTTTTTGCCAATTGCAAAAATTGCCTGTAATGTGCACATTTTTTGCATTGGGTGCCCATACTCTGAAAACGGTGCCTATGTTTTCTATAATATGCGAGCCTAAAAAATTATATGAATAATAGTTTGTACCTTGATGGAATAAATAAATAGGTAAATCATTCTTTTTCATAAAAGCCCCGGTAAAATTTATTTGTTCTTATTTAAAGTATACGACAAAATAAATAACTTTTAAAGATATAATTTATAAACATAAGTACTTATAATATAAGTATACCTTGCTTTAGACAAGTTTAAACAAAAAAGACGACAAAAAAAGAACACTCATATGAATGCCCTTTTATCTAATAATCAATTAAATTCTATTTTGCCTACACCTGTGGTAAGATTAATGCTGGTACCTTGGTCATGTTTTGTTTGGATTCTTTCATCTTTCATAAATTCATTGATAACCGCATGATATCCCGAGTCGTCATTTAGCGATACTTCAATATTTCCAACTCCTGTTTCTGCTATAATGCTCACTGCTTTTGAAATGCTTTCAAAGGACAATTCTATATCTCCGGTACTTGTTTTAAATTCAGAATTTCCTACTGCTATGCAGTCTTTGAGAATAATTCCCCCAACGTCGGCTTTTATATTATATGAACCATTTGATTTATCTAAAATAACTTCACCAACATTATTTTTTATATCCATGTTCCCGATAAAACTGTTTATGTTTACATCACCGACATTTGCTGTAACTTCTAAATTTTGTATGGTAGAAGGAAGATATACGGTTAAATCGGTTACAAGGTTTATATCATTAGGGAGCTCATTAAATGTTGTATCAATAACTATGGAGCTTCCTTCTTCATTAATTTTGTAAATGTAATTATCGATAATTTCTTCAGCTTTTTTCTTTTCTTTTGCTTTTGCTGTAATATTTATATTTATTATTGTATCATCAGATTGGTGCGGTACTATATTTATATCTCCAACAGAGCTCATTAAGTTTAGAGTATTTTTATTTTCTGATTTAACAGTGTGAGATTCCTTTCTTTCTGCTTTTTCATTTCCCGCACCGTTAAATACTGTGTCTGTAATAATGTCGGAGACATCCTTAACTATATTTTCATCAGCCATATCTAATGAAGTGCAGCCTGTAGACAGAATCATAGCTATTAATAATATACTAATTAATCTTCTCATATTTCCCCCTGTTTATAAGTTAATTTTCTTTTCTAAAAGATATCCTGAAATTCCTGTTAAAGAAACAGCCTGAATTATTAATACGGCAATCATTGGAAGCAATATCATAGCTAATCCTCCGGCTGAAACTCTGCCTGTACTTGATATAGTATCAACGGTATCATAATAGGGAGTAATAATATCATAGAATTTACTTGATAAAAATGAAAGTACCCAATTAATCAATAAAAATATTATGAAACTAAACAGCCCCCCAAATTTAATTTCGGAAAATATACTTTTTCTTATTGTCATAGCTGTATAAACCGTTGTAATAAATGCTATTAAAAATGCAAGTGCAGCCAGCAAAAATACTAATACGTGGCCCAAGTTGAAACCAAGACTGCCGGACAATAAATTGTCAACAGCTTTTATTATTTGACTGTAATCAATTTCATTACCCGCTGAAATAATAATATATGTTCCGTTTATCAGTATAAATATAAAATATATTAATACTAGTGCAAAGCCTTCCAGTATAGCTGCTAAGAGTTTCGATGATATGATTTTATAACCGCTGTTAGGTGTCATAAACAGCATGTAACCTGTTTTCTTATTAAGGTCATCGCTGTACATTTTTATAATGTCTGCCAAGTAGAAAACATATAAAACTATGGGAGATAACACAAGAAATAACATGCTTCCGCCTACTCCTCTTGTCAGTAAGAACAAATTCAATGCTAGCATTGTAATCAGTATCATAGAAACCAATCTATACTTCCTAATAAACTCATACTTAATTAAATTAAGCATTTCTGAATACCTCCTTATATATTCCTTCAACCGACAATTGCCTTTCCTGCCTTAATTCTTCAGCATCGCCGAAAACCTCTACAATACCTTCTTTTAAGAAAATAACGGTATCAAGTATTTTTTCAATTTCACTGACTAAATGTGTTGAAATAATAATTATTTTATTTTCACTGTGAGATTTTGCAATTAAATCCAAAATGGTATCCCTTGATAAAACATCTACACCGTTCAAAGGTTCGTCAAGCATGTATATTTGTGCATCTCTCGATAATGCAATAACCGTCTTAAGCTTTCCGATTTGACCCGATGACAAATTTGAAATTTTAATGTCTGAATTTACGTCTATATCATTTAAAAGATTAACGGCATAATCATACCTGAAATCTTCATACATTGTATTGTAGTATTTTAATATATCAATGACTTTAAAATTTTCATACAAATAGTTTTCTGTAGGCATGTATGAAACATATGCCTTGGACTTGTAGGATAACATTTCGTCATTTATTAATACACTGCCGCTTGTTTGCTTATGAAGACCTGCCACAACTTTCATAAGAGTGGTTTTGCCGCTTCCGTTTGGCCCAAGTAAGCCGTAAATTTTACCTTGCTCAAAATCCAAGCTGACATTTTCCAGTGCTGTTTTATTGTAATATCTTTTTGTTAAATCAGTAATTTTTAACACACTCAATTTATTCATTCCCTTCTAAATAATTATTTTCTGTTTCGATAAATTTAATCATATCTTCCTTGGTGTATCCTAATTGTTTCATTCCATCAATAAATGCAGTGATTTGATTTTTAGCCATTGTGTATCTTAATTTTTCAATTATTTGGTCAGATTCTGTTATGAATGTTCCCAAACCTCTTTTTGTAAATACTATTTCCTCATTTTCCAACTCCCTATATACTCGTGCAACCGTATTGAAATTTATACCTAATTCATTGGAGTAGTCTCTTGAAGAAGGCATTTTTTCTCCGGGCTTTAGTTTCCCTGAAACTATATCTTGTTTAATCTTTTCTATTACTTGTAGATATATAGGTATATTGTTATTGAATTCCAACTTATCACCTTCTTTTGTATATTAGTGTCATAGTAGAATAGTATACTAATACTTNNTTTCGTAACAATTGCTTTTAATTATAACTTGACATAAAATTGATAAAGTTATATAAATGGATAGAGAAATTGAGTTATTACATAGAGCGGAGGGAACAATGCATAAAAAATTATTTATTCCTGGACCCGTAGAAGTAAAGGAAGATGTGCTCAGTAAAATGGCTACTCCACTGATTGGTCATAGGAGCGAGGATGCTTCTAATCTACAAAGAGATATTTCAAATAATCTTAAAACATTATTTTATACAGAAAATGAAATATTATTGTCAACATCTTCAGGTACAGGATTGATGGAGGCAGCGGTGCGATGCTGCACTAAAGAGAGGGCTGCTATGTTTTCAATAGGCTCCTTCGGCGACAGATGGCATGAAATGGCTGTTTCAAACGGTATCAATGCCGATTTATTCAAAGCAGAATTAGGAAGTATTACAAGACCTGAAATGGTTGATGATGTATTAAAAACAGGAAAGTATGATTTAGTTACAATAACTCACAATGAAACATCAACGGGAGTAATGAATCCTATTGATAAAATAAGTAATGTAATAAAAAAATATCCGGATGTAATTTTCTGTGTTGATGCAGTAAGCTCTGCAGGAGGAGTAAAAATTGAGACAGATAAACTTGGAATAGATATCTGCATAACATCATCACAAAAAGCATTGGGGCTGCCCCCGGGACTCTCTATGTGCACCATATCCGAGAGGGCTGTGGAAAAAGCAAGATATATAAAAAACAGGGGGTATTACTTAGATTTGGTTCAATTGTATGATACAATCAAAAAAAAGGATTATCAGTATCCGTCGACACCAAATTTATCATTGATGTTTGCTTTGAATTATCAATTAAAACTGATAATGCAGGAGGGGCTTGATAACAGGTTTAACAGACATTTCGCCATGGCTGAATACACAAGAAGCTGGGCAAAAAAGAATTTTGCATTATTCGCGGATGAAAAATATGCTTCCAATACGCTTACCACAGTGAAAAACATTCGAAATATAAGCGTAAAGGATTTAAACATTGAATTAGGGAAAAGAGGTTTTGCTATTTCTAACGGCTATGGCAGTTTAAAAGAAAAAACATTCAGAATTGCACACATGGCGGACTTAACTTTAGAAGATGTAAAAGAACTTATTTTAAATATAGAAGATATTTTATCAATTTCTTAAACATATAATATCGGGGGATTTAAATGTACGATTTAAACAAAATCAGCAGTTATTTAAATACAAATACAATTGGCCAGTCAATTATTCAATACGACAATTTGAATTCTACGTTTGCAAAAGCCAAAAATATATTTTCAACATGTCCTGACGGAACTGTTGTATTATCGGAAAACCAATCCGAATGTATTTTAAGGTTTGGCAACGAATGGCTCTGCTCACCTGATAAAAATATTTATTTAAGTATTATTTTAAAATCTATTAATAATAATTATCTGGTACCCTTAACAGATGTGGTTGCTTGTTCTTCTATATTGAAATCCATAGAGGAGCTGTACAACTTGGATTGCAGAATAAAATGGCCTAATGATATTTTTATAAATAATAACAAAATATCGTCTGTAAAAAGTGAAATTATAGGCAAGGGTGCAGGTATAATATTATCCTTATATATAAATGTTAATATGGAAGAAAAAATTGAAAATTTAAAAGCGACATCAATAAAAATCGAAATTAATAATGATGTTGAAAGAGAACTTCTTATAGGCACAATATTAAACAACATTGAATATCATTATGTTGAAATGATAAACACCGGTAAGGCTTATCATTCCGTTGACATATATAATGAAAACTTGCTGCTTAATAATAAGGTAGTCGGAGTTATCAAAAGGGGCAGAAAAACGGTTAGAAAAGCTGTTGCTAAGAATATTGACAGCGGTGGATGGCTTCAAGTAATCAATGAGAAAGGCGAAGAAGAAATATTAGATCCGGGAGAAACTATAATACAATATGAAGAAACTTAAAATTGGAAGTATTGAATTAGATACAAATGTTGTGCTTGCACCCATGGCAGGCATAACAGATATAACATATAGAACTATTTGCAAAGAAATGGGAGCGGGTCTTGTTCATACCGAAATGATAAGTGCAAAAGGATTGTACTATCAAGACAGAAAAACAGAAGAGTTGATGAAAATAAACGAAAACAACAGACCAGTGTCAATGCAGATTTTTGGAAGCGACGCTGACATAATGTCGTATGTTGTCGAAAAATATATAAATAACAGAAATGATGTTGATATTATAGATGTTAACATGGGCTGTCCTGCACCTAAAATAGTTAAAAACAAAGACGGCTGTTTCCTTATGAAAGAACCTGAGTTGGCAGGTAAAATAATAAACAAAATAAAACGCACAACAAAAAAACCTGTTTCAGCTAAAATAAGGTCGGGCTGGAGTAAAGATTCCATCAATGCTGTAGAATTTGCAAAGATTTTGGAATTTAACGGTTTAGACATGGTGACTGTTCACGGCAGAACCAGAGAGCAGTATTATTCAGGTAAGGCCGATTATAGAATAATAAATGAAGTAAAAAAAAGCGTTAATATTCCTGTCGTAGGTAACGGTGATATATTCAGTCCTCATGATGCAGTTAAAATGATTGAAGAAACAAATTGCGATGCAGTA
Source organism: Clostridiales bacterium (assembly GCA_003483345.1). Lineage (GTDB taxonomy): Bacteria > Bacillota > Clostridia > Tissierellales > Sedimentibacteraceae > Sedimentibacter. Next base: position 11,087 of record DMWH01000198.1, read on the forward strand.
ATGATAGGAAGAGGTGTTTTGGGAAATCCGTGGCTGATAATGAATACAGTAAAAATTCTAAACAATGATATGAATTTTTATACACCATCACCATTGGATAAAATTAATATGATTAAGAGGCATGCATCCATGTTGGCAGATGAATTAAACGAAAAGGTTGCTATTTTGGAAATGCGTAAATTTGCCGCATGGTATATGAAGGGCATGAAAAATTCTTCACAAATTAGAAACATCATAAATAAAATAACCAGTGCAGAGGAATTATACAAAATTTTGGATAAGTACATTGAAGTTTATTGCTTAAATGACCTTAACGGTTTAAAT
>DMWH01000191.1:0-1261 GCA_003483345.1 Clostridiales bacterium
ATAAAGGTTTTTACGAAAATTAACTTAGAAATGAAATTTGTTGATGCAAAGGGTATGTCCTCGGTGGAAAACGAAAATTGTTTCACGTGGAACATGTTTGGATTTCTTTGAAATTAAGAGCATATTAAAGATTGGAATTAACAAAATATGATATATAAATTCAACTACTATATAAGGAGATTGCTATGCCAATGAAGTTAAATGTAGGGGATGTGGTAAAATTAAAGAAAAAACATCCCTGTGGAGGTTATGATTGGGAGATACTGAGAATAGGCGCAGATTTTAGAATTAAATGCGTTACCTGTGGAAGACAGGTATGGCTTCCCAGAAGCGAAGTAGAAAGAAGGATAACAAAAATCATATATCAAGTTAACAATGAAAATTCTGACAAGCAATAAAAAAATATTGACAGTCAGGTAAAAATATAATAATATTAGTTGAAGTCAATAACCTTTAATCTGGCACAGAGAGGCTGGGAAGGAAAATATGAGCTTATTAATTAGGTCTTCCTTTGCTGTGCGCAAGGAAGATTTTTTATAGCCCNNTTTATTAAAGGTATAGTGACTGGAGAAAGAATTAATGTACACTTTAAATTAGTCCTGAGAGGCTAAAAAGGAGGAAAAATGTTAAAAGGAAGAAGCTTAATCGAACCAATGGATTTATCACTTGCAGAGCTGGACGATATCTTAAATCTGGCAGATAGAATTATGCACGATCCTGCAGCCTATGCAGATAAGTGTAAGGGAAAAGTACTGGCGACTTTATTTTACGAACCAAGCACAAGAACAAGGCTGAGCTTTGAATCGGCAATGTTAAGGCTCGGAGGAAGTGTTATGGGTTTTTCATCTGCTGAATCAAGCTCTGCTGCAAAGGGAGAAAGTGTTGCTGATACTATAAGGACAGTTGCATGTTATGCAGATATAGCAGCAATGCGACATCCAAAAGAGGGTGCTCCCATGGTAGCTGCAATGAAAGCAAATATTCCTGTAATAAATGCAGGAGACGGGGGTCATCAGCATCCGACTCAAACATTGACAGACCTGCTTACCATTCAAACATTAAAAGGTAAAATAAATAATTTTACGATTGGTCTTTGTGGTGACTTGAAATTCGGACGTACCGTTCATTCCTTGATAAAAGCATTATCAAGATACGAAAATATAAAATTTATTCTTATATCACCGGATGAATTGAGAGTGCCGGATTATATCAGAGAAGAAATATTAATGAAAAACGGTATTGAGTTTATGGAAGTGGAAAG
>DMWH01000191.1:1385-2948 GCA_003483345.1 Clostridiales bacterium
ATGTATGTAAGAATGGCTTTAATATTGAAACTATTGGGGGTGGAATAATGCTTAATATAGATAGTGTAGAAAAAGGATTGGTAATTGACCATATTAAGGCAGGCAAGGCAATGGAAATATATCATTATTTGAATCTTGATAAGATGGATTGCAGTGTTGCCATAATTAAAAATGCAAAAAGCAAGAAATACGGAAAAAAAGATATAATAAAAGTAGAAAACAATCTGGATATGGACCTTAAGGTGCTTGGTTTTATTGACCCAAACATAACAATCAATGTAATAGACAATTCTGTTATAATAGACAAAATTAATTTAGAATTGCCTCAGGAAGTTGAAAATGTAGTTAAATGTAAAAACCCGAGATGCATAACATCAATAGAGCAGGAAATAGTTCATAAATTCAGACTTGCTGACAGGGAAAAAGGAATATACAGGTGCGTATACTGCGATACGGCTTATGATAAGAAGTAAAGGTAAGCAATTGGAGAAAATAATGAAGGTATTAGTAACCGCTGTTGCGGAAAACGAGCAAATTTCCAAAAAGATTTATAGGCTTTCGGTAAAATTTGATTCGGAAATAAAACCCGGACAATTTTTCATGCTGAAAACCACTGATAATGCATTTTTGCTTCCGAGACCCATAAGCGTTAATGATGTAAATGAGAATCTTGTTTCATTTTTATATAGACTGGAAGGGCAAGGAACAAAAAAAATAAGCAGCCTGCGAAAAAATGACGAAATTCAGATATTCGGTCCCTTGGGAAAGGGCTTTGAGCCGGATAAACTGTTAGGCAGAGTTGCAGTAATAGGAGGAGGCATAGGTGTTGCTCCACTATTGTATTTATGTAAAGTCTTAGGTAAAAAAGCAGATGTTTATTTAGGATACAGGGATAAAGAAAATATGTATATAATTGATGAATTTAAATCTTCAGCCCGCAGATGCATCGTTGTTACGGAGGATGGAAGCTTTGGAGAAAAAGGTTACGTAACGGATTATATTTCTTATGATGATTATAATGTTGTTGTAACCTGCGGGCCGGAAATAATGATGAGTAAGATTGCAACTATATGCAGGGACAAAAAAATTAAATGCTATGTATCGTTGGAAAGGCGGATGGCATGCGGTATGGGAGCTTGTTTGGGGTGTACGGTCGAAACGAAGACGGGCAATAAAAGAGCTTGCAAGGAAGGTCCTGTATTTGACAGTGAAGAATTAATATAGAGGAGAAATATGGCAAATTTAAAAACCGAAGCAATGGATCTTAAATTTAAAAACCCCATAATAGCGGCATCAGGAACTTTTGGTTTCGGAGAAGAATTTTCTCAAATTTACGATTTATCAATTCTTGGCGGAATTTGCAGCAAAGGCCTTACATTAACTCCAAGGAGCGGGAATAAAGGAATCAGACTCTGGGAAACTCCAATGGGGCTTATGAACAGCATAGGACTTGAAAACCCGGGTGTTGACAAATTTATAACAGAAGAACTTCCCAGGATGAAAACATATAATACTATTATTTTTGCCAATCTTGGAGGACATTGCGAGGAAGATTATTTAGAA
>DMWH01000191.1:3045-3566 GCA_003483345.1 Clostridiales bacterium
ACCAAATGCGGAAAATATTCCGGATATGGCTGTAGCATGTGAGTCGGCAGGAGCAGATGCAATTTCATTAATTAATACAATTCAAGCTATGGCAATTGATATAAAAAACAGAAAAGCCGTATTTGAGAATGTTTATGCAGGACTTTCAGGACCATGTGTAAAACCTATTGCTCTTCGAATGGTACATGAAGCTGCAAAAATGGTTAATATTCCCATTTGCGGTCTTGGAGGTATAATGAATGCAATCGATGTAATTGAATTCATTATGGCAGGAGCAACATTGGTGCAAATAGGAACAGCGAACTTTATTAAACCTGATATTGCAGTAGACATTCTCAATGATTTGGAAGAATTTATGGACAATGAAAATATTAAATCCCTAGAAGAAATAAGAGGGATTATTTAGAGCCACAGGAGGCGGTAATATGATAGATGTAATTGAAATATTGAAAGAATGCGGTGCATTGCTTGAAGGTCATTTCTTGCTTTCATCCGGCAAGCACAGCAACAAATATTGTCAA
>DMWH01000143.1:0-200 GCA_003483345.1 Clostridiales bacterium
TACAAAATACCTTGCGAACTACCCGAAGATGATACGCTTACATGGTCACCAAAAAAATATATTCCTGCAATACTAATTAAAAAATATCCTAACTTTTGGTTGTTTCAGACTAAGCATTACAAGACCACTATTCACAAGGCAGATTTTAGGTTAATTAGGGAGGGGTGAGTAACCATCAGTAAAAAACAATATATCCGCCC
>DMWH01000143.1:329-4429 GCA_003483345.1 Clostridiales bacterium
CAAGTTATAAAAAACGAAGCTAAGGAGGTAAAAAAAGCACTCAAAGAAATTATCAAAGAAATGTACCACATAGAAATCGTGTTAGACAAAATAGAAATTGGACTAAATGCACTTACGCAGACTCAAATTGATATACTGAAATTAAAATATTGGCAGGATAATACTTGGAATGAAATTGTGGAGTGTTTAAAGAAAGATAAAGTTTATTACAGTAAAAGACAAGTCCAAACAATAGCAAAAAAAGGAATAATAAAGATTAATGTAATTGCACTCATAGATATGGAAATGTATAATAATGTAAAAGAACTTATAAACCGTTGTATCTAATAAAAAAAAGAAAGCTACCTCAAATCAAGGTAGCTTTTTAGTATATCTTGACCTATCTATTTGGGCGTAGAAGAAAGAAAATAACGTTATTGAGTAAATGTTCATGTAAGATATAAAATTGCTTAAATCTCAAAATATGACGTTTAGGAAGATATTGCATTATTTAGGGCTGTTTTTAGGTTTTCAAAGTACCAAGCGTAGATATTATCGCCTGAATTTACATTTAAACAAGCACTTGCTACCCCTGTTCCTAAATCATTTATTGCATTGGCAGCTTCTAACCATATCCAAGCGTAAAAATCTTTACCAGGGGCAATATAATCCGTGCTTGTAGTAAAAGAATATGCCGCCAATCCGTTTGCAACTCTGACCTCGTTTATTTTATTACAAAATGCAAGCCATTCTTCGGGAGTAACATTAAAACCTACGCCTTGTGTTTTTGGGTATTGCCATTCCCATAATTCAGCCGATAAAGTTGTAGCATAATATCCAGCCCAATCTGAATCTTCATATCCTGAACCACTAACTTTTATTTCAATTAAGTATTGAGTATCCGGTTGTAATCCTGAAAAAGTAAAAGTTCTTCCTGATGATGTTTGAGCAGTACCACCATTTATTCTCGCATAATATGTGTCTGCACCAGTGACTGCATTAATCGTAACAGAAATAGAATTAGATGTTTTAACCGTTTGCGTTGTGTCTAAAGTTGGAGTTGGTAATTTAGGTAGACTTAGAGTATCAAAGTTTTTCCATAAGTAATCTAAATATATCTGTTCTTCACCATTCCATATCTCTACATACACCCTATACCTTGTACCAGCAGACAATCCTGTAAATTGTTTAGATGATGAACTTCCCGTTGTTGTGGTAGTTCCTTTATAAACATCGTTTAAATACCAAACTAAATTGATATAATAAGGAACCGTACTATCCAATCCTGTTACAGTTGCCAATGCAGAATTTGTAGTAATATTTGAAATAGTCAAAACTGCATTATCGGCAGGGCTTTGAGAAGTTTGACAAGCTGCACCTTCGCAATCTTGACACGCCTTTTCACAAGTTGTTTGGCAACTTGACTGACAACCACTTTGACAACTACCAGATTCACAAGAACTTTGACAAGTTTCACAGGCTCCCATGCAATTTTCATACTGGCAACATTCATCATAATGCTCACACCAATCCATGCAAGAACCATCACAAGTAGCCATTGGAGAAATTATTTCATTATCTATATTTGTATTTTCATTTAAAAATGAGGGTATTTTAATAAAATCATCAGCCATTACTTCACCAACTTTCTTTTGTTGGATTTAAAATAAGTATTTTTAAATACTTCATTCTTTTCATTGCCTAAAATATTGCAGATTCTTATAGCTTCATCAAGTAATATTTGTTGCCAATAACAATACATATCAGGAATTCGGTTTAGGTCTTTGCTCCATAAATAATTATTAGCAACACAAGCACCATCGCAAATTTTATCAAATTTACAGTCTTTGCAATCATTTAAACCATAAACTTTCTGAGAATTAAACATTGCAGCAAGTTTTTTCCTTTTTTCTATATCTTCACCCTTATAAATATCACCAATTAAAAACACATCATCATTAGTAACCATTTCTTGACAAGCATAGATTTTACCATTAGGAGCTATGCTTGCCCCAGAACCTGTACCTAATCCACATTTATGTGTTAGCAATGGTCTGTCCAAGTTTTTCTTATAAGCATTATTAATCTCCTGTATTTTAGGAAATATTTTATCTAAATTATTCAAGTGTAATATCTTGCCATTCCTTGCATTTTTAATAAAATAATCACCGAATAAAGCTAATTGTTGTTTTAATATATCTTTATCTTCCTCTGCCCACTCATCAAATACATTAGGAATGAAAAACATATTATTATAACCTTGTTCAATAGCAAATCTCATATTATGGAAAGTATTCTTTGCAGTAGGTCTGTGAATAGTCGCCCTAAAAGTCATATTAGGATAATATTTTAGTATCATAGGTATTTTGTCTTTTAATATATCAAAACTACCTTTGCCACTATGAAAAGGTCTGTTAAAATCCTGTGTTTCCTTATCTCCGTCAATTGAAAATAATAGTCCAATATTATTCTCTTTCATAAATCGCAATTTATCTTCTGTCATTAAGATACAATTACTTGTAATACTTAAATCAAATTGTTGCTTATATTCGTTTCTAATATATTTTGTAAGTGGTACAATCACGCTATCCCATTCAAGTAAAGGCTCTCCACCAAAAAAAGTAATATTAGGCGTATACCCTGTTTCTTTAGAATTTTCAATTAAAAAATTAGTAGCATCTAAAGCTGTCTGATAGGACATTCTTTCTATATTTTGATTAACAAAACAATAGCGGCAAGCAAGCAGGCACTGATTCGTTAAAATAAAAAAAGCAGAAGTTATTTTAGGAAATCCGCTCTTGCAACTACTATACGTATCATTTAAACAATTTTCACAGTTCATTTTATCCTCCAGTTTTTAGGCATAAAAAAAAGAGCGTTTCCGCTCATTTTTTTTATTAATTGCGGTGTGTTTTTACACCAAAGGTTAAGGAAGCCCGCAGCCGTCGGCTTCTATCAAATCTTTACCCAATACTTTCTCGTTATAGGACGACATCTATAACTACAAGCGATTTCTTGGAGACCCACTCTTTAAATGATGGACACTTTTAATCCCACATTCCGCAATTGTTTAATTTATTTTTTGTACTATTTATTATCTGATTATTTTTCGTATGCTCCCATTGGTTTCCATATGTTTATTTCATCATTATTGAAACCTTTCTTCTGCTCGAATTGAATGATAGTATTTTTGCCTGTTCGGCTATCTTCAATATAATCATAATTAAATAATATTACATAGCCATCTATATTTTTATCCCCGACACCATCAAATTCAGTCCCCATTATTTGTTCAGCAAAACTTTGTAACAAAACGTCACTTTGTCCATGCAATAAGGTCTTAATCTCTTCAAACGATAAATCGCCATTATATATATAGTGTCTTATAAAAAGGTTTGGTTCAGTAGTTTCATCAACATAATCAAGAACAACCATTTTATCAAACATACTAATAAATTCATCATACATTAATTCTTTTATAACATTTACTTCATTAGGCACATTGTCACCTTCTTTTTCTTTAACATCTGTTTTCTCAATTATATTTGCTGTCATAGTCTCTTGATTCCATTCAATATCTTTTCCAACTAATTCAGCTACTTTTCTTATAGGTAAGTAAGTTGAACCATTATATAGAATACTATTAACTTCAACATCTTTACCTTCTAACTGAACATTTACACCATTCAAAACTACATCTATTTTAGTCAATATACTTTCTGCTAATACAGGCGTTGCCATAAGCATACAACCAATTAAAACGCCGATAAAAATATCCCTAAATCTTTTCATAAGAATTCCTCCTCATTTGTTTTAGTATATTCTTATTATACCCTGATTGACAAAATTATACAATATAATTATGCAAACCTCGCCACAGGATAATTATTTCCCCAATTTATTCCTGTTGCATTAGCAAAATTAACACTACCTTTTATATTGGTTATGTCTCCAAGAATGCTACTGCCAATAGTCACACCATTTTTGCCATAAATATTTAGTATTCCATTGGTATCATACATAATACCTCCCCCAGTCGCACCTCCAAATTGTATTCTATTGGACTCTCCGCTTAGTATGCTCAATATAGCCCCTTCAATGAAACCGCCATATATCTCAGG
>DMWH01000185.1 GCA_003483345.1 Clostridiales bacterium
CCTGTTGTGAACAATCTGTCCTTATAGCTGTCATTAGGAGGAACTATACAGTTTGTAGTCATCAAAACAGGTCCGTTGAATAACTCAAATTCTTCTTTTTGTTTCCACCAGGCATTTCCATAATTGCCTACTAAGTGTTTGTATTTCTTTAAATGAGGATAGTAGTGAGCAGGCAGCATTTCCGAATGAGTGTAAACATCAACTTCGGTACCATCTGTTTGTTTTAACAGTTGCTCCAGGTCTCCCAAGTCATGACCTGAAATTAAGATTCCCGGGTTTTTACCTACGCCTATATTAACCTTTGTTATTTCAGGATTTCCGTATGTGCTTGTGTTTGCCTTATCAAGCAATGCCATTCCGCTAACTCCGAACTTTCCTGTTTCCAATGTCAATGCTACCAAATCATCAACTGTCAATGAATCATCAAGCAACTTTGCCAATGTGCTCTGCATAAAGGCATTTATTTCATTGTCGTCATATCCGAGCACATTTGCATGTTTCATATATGCTGCTAATCCTTTTAATCCGTATGTAATAAGCTCTCTTAAGCTTCTTACATCTTCATTGGCAGTGGCTAAAACACCAACTTCACTTGAGTTTGCTTTTTTTTCAAACTCTTCTATATCTGCAGTCCATAAGGCTGCTTCCGATAAGTTTTCTTTATCTGATAATTGATTTAATAAGTTCGATTTAACGTTTAAAGTCATTTTTATTCTGTCATTAAATACATCATTGTCAAAGTTGGCATTTGTAATAGTCGTAAATAAGTTTAAAGTGATTAAATGATCAACATCGGCTGATACTTCTTTTCCTTCATTTCTTAATTTTGTGGTTACTTCCGATAATCCTTTTGATACATAGATTAATAAATCCTGTAATCCGGCAGTGTCAGGTTTTTTGCCGCACACTCCTACCTTAGTGCAGCCTTTACAGCCTGCCGCCTCCTGACATTGATAACAAAACATCAAATTTTCTTTTGCACCCATATAAATTGTTCTCCTTTCAATTTTCTTATATTTGTTTTTATGACACGATTATAATATATTTTAAAAATCACTTCTGTAACATTTGTTACAATAATTTTTAAAGAACAATTTTTTCTGCTATTTTTTTATACCCATCTTTGTCTATATATAAACAATTATAAATAATAAGTATTTATTGTCACACCTTTATCTTATCCTGAGCATAAACCCCTATGTCATCATGAGCCTAAGCGGCGGATTTAATCATCTTTTTTGTTGAATAAAAGTAAGCTAACTGTTATGATTAATTAAAACAGTCTGGGAGGGTGGCATGGAAAAATGTAATCACTGCAGCCACGACTGCAGCCATGGGTATTGTATAGATAATGTTGCCATATTTGTAGACTTGCCTTTTGAAATTAAACAAGACATCTTGGATTCATCCAACCATAAAACTTATAAAAAAGGCGAAATTATATTTAACGCCGGAGATTATTTTGATTATTTGTTTATTGTTATCAAGGGGAGGGTTAAACTCTCTAAAATCTCTGCTATGGGCAAGGAGCAAATACTAAAAATTCTTGAGGTGGGAGATTTTATGGGAGAGTTGTCGCTGTTCAAGGATACGGTGATGACTAATTTTGCCGAGGCATTGGAAAATACTGAAATTTGTATAATAAGAAGCGAAAAAATTCGTGAAATTATTATGCAAAAACCGGAAATAGCAATTAAGTTTCTTGAAAAGTATGCTGAAAGAATTAAACATTCGGAAGAGATAATAGAGCAAATAGGTTTAAGGGATGTGGAGCAAAGAATAGCAAATTACCTCATTGCAGAGGTGGAAAAAAACAATATTAAAAATAGAAATAATGAATATATAATAAACCTACCGATAACCAAAAGTGTTTTATCTTCCATATTGGGAACAACCAAAGAAACTCTCAGCCGTAAACTTACCCTTTTACAGGATGAAGGGCTTATAAGGATGGAAGGGCAGAGGAAAATAATAATTACGGATATTGAAGGATTAAGAGATATGCAATAAAAGAAAATGAAGAATCTCATTTTTGAGATTCTTCACTGCTTTCAGAATTACCAAGAATTATATTATACTAAATTTCTTCCGAATTCCCTGCATCTTTCTAAGGCTTCTTCATCAGGATTCCAAAGCTCCCTGATACCGTCGTTGACAACATCAAACTTTGCTTCTTTCAGCTGCTCCGTAATAATTTTTACTGCCTCGCCGCTCCAACCGTAGCTGCCGAATGCAGCAGCTTTTTTATTTGTAAATTTCATACCTTTTATCATTTCCAAAATTCCCGCTGTTGCGGTAAGAATTCCGCTGTTTATTGTAGATGAACCTACAAGAATCATTTTTGACTTGAAAACTTCAGTAATTATATCGTTCTTATCTCGCTTTGCACAGTTAAACAGTTTAATATCAACATCTTTGTCCTTAGATTTAATACCTTCCGCAATTGCTTCAGCCATTCTTCTTGTACCGTTCCACATTGTGTCATAAACAATTGCAATTTGATTTTCCTGATAGTTTTTAGCCCAATCCATATATTTGTTAACTATTTGCAGAGGATTATCTCTCCATATTATTCCATGGCTGGGACAAATCATTTCAATAGGTATGTTTAAAGCAACAACTTCTTCTATTTTGCTTACAACAAATTTGCTGAAGGGAGTTAAGATGTTTGCATAATACTTTAATGCTTCATCATACAACTCATCATTATCTACCTTGTCATTGTACATTAACTCTGAAGCATAGTGCTGGCCAAAGGCATCATTACTGAAAAGAATATTCTCTCCTGACATGTATGTCATCATTGAATCCGGCCAATGAAGCATTCTTGCTTCAACAAAGATAAGTTTATTTTTACCGATATCCAAGGTATCTCCTGTTTTTACTTCAACAAAATTCCAATCCTTATGGTGATGACCTTTAAGAATTTTAGCTCCATTTTTGGTGCAATAAATAGGTGTATCGGGAATTTCCTCCATTAATTCGGCTAATGCACCTGAGTGGTCTATTTCCGAATGGTTGGCTATTATGTAGTCAATTTTGTTTAAATCAATTTCCTTTTTTAAATTAGCAACAAATTCTTTTGAAAATGGTGCCCAGACTGTGTCAATTAAGACTGTTTTTTCATCCCTTATTAAATAAGAATTATAAGATGAACCTTTGTGGGTGGAATATTCATCGCCGTGAAATTTTTTTAATTCCCAGTCGATTTTACCAACCCAGCTTACCGTATCACTTATTTTAAACATACTTCCTCCTTTGATTTAATAATAAATGCACTATATTACTTAATATACCATATTT
>DMWH01000111.1:0-3802 GCA_003483345.1 Clostridiales bacterium
GATGACTGGTATGCAGGACGTAAAAAAGGCCTTGCACTCATTTTTGTTGTTCCAAACTCTATAAGATGTGCATGCGGAGCTACTTTCCTGTCTACTGCAGCAATTGAAACCAGTGGCATGAAATCGTTATAAGGCATATCTTTTACCACCATTGAACTGGCAAGCCTGCCTGTTTTGGGCTTTGTCTTTCTTTCTATGTTTGAAGTTGCTTTCTGTGCAACAATTTCAGCTCCTTTATGAAGTGCAGGCTGAAGCCTGTCTTTTATTTCTTTACCGAATTTATCAATTGCAAGCCTTACTTCTTCCACTCCTTCAATTTTTATCGAATAAGCCATTACAGCACCTCTTTTACAAGAAGAACGGTTTCTATGTTTTTTTCCTGATAATTAATAACTGCTTCAATATTAAAGATGCGGAGTCCGAATTTTACCCGCATTTTTGGAGTTATACCAGGCAGATATCTTATCCTTATTTTTCCCGTAACCTCGCTATTTACTTGCTTTGAACTCCAGTATTCTTTTCCTGAAAGCGGTATTATCTCAGCCCAGACAGTTGCAAAGGTTGACCACGATACAGTTATCTCACCAAGGCTATTAATTACCTCTGCCGGCTGTTGAATTATTACTTTGTGTCTTAATGCTCCTGCTTCCATTACCAGCCCCAAATCCTATAAGGGTATAATAAAGCGTCAACGCCAAATGGCAGGCTCTTTGGAATATGTCCTTTCGAGAGCAAGTCTTCCCTGTTTTCATAAAAACTGCCGATAAGAAGAAGCAGCGCCTGTTTTATGGCTTCCGGTATAATAAGGCTTATATCTGTTCCACTTGTCTTATATCCTGCTGTAAATCTGATTTTTACCGCACCAGCCGGATAAGGCGTAAATGAGGGAAATACTTCCCCATAAACAGGTATTATTTTTGCAGGCTCGCTATTGTAAAAAACATACTTCGATGAGTCCCATGTAGTTTCCACCCCATCGCTGTCTTTATATTTAATGCTTGTAATACTTTCAACCGGAGGCATGGGCAGTACAATTTCTTCTTCAGGAAAATCATCAAGAGATAATTCAAATACCTGTGAGGCAAGAGAACGCCTTGTCATGCTTTCTGCGCTTTGCCTTGCAGCTTTTATAATTATACCTATCAGCGTATCTTCATCAGTTGAAGTTACCCTTAAATGAGCTTTTGCTTCCATAAGGCTTACAGGTTCTATCGTAGCTGCGGTTATTAGCTTTAAGTTCATTTGCGCCTCTTCCTTGTTTCTTTTGGTTTTATAACTGCTTTTTGCGTTATATCAGAACCAGCCTGTTTTACCGGCTCGCCAAGAACATCCATTTTTTTAAGGCTGCCAATCATGGTTGACGGTATGTCTATTACGTCGCCTTTCAGCTTTCTTACGCCCTTATAGATAAATTCATTTTTTGCATAAAATTTCATAAAATCACCTTTTTAAAACAGGGGTGAATTACTCCACCCCTGACAAATAATGAATTATCTGCTAACTGGAAGTTGCAGGCACGTCCAGTGTTATAAATGGACTTACCTGGGTAACTCCATCCCTTAGTGTTACCGGTTTAGTCAGCCAGGGCTTTCCGTCAACATTCCAGAAAGCTTTGATAACTGTTTTGTTGTTTGTAAAGTAAACATGCGGTGAAGCATCAATTGCTATTCCGTAACCGTCTTTAATCAGATAGTAAGAAAAGTCAGCAAGCAGCAAATCACCTTTTGTGCCAAGTACCGGATTAAAATCTGAGAACAGCACTGGTATGCCAAGCAATGTTCCGGTTATTCCTGCTCTTGCATCAGGCTGAAATGCCAGGTTCGGAGCATCACTGTCCGCAGCTTCAAAATCTTTCATCTTCATGATTTCAGGAATTGCGCTTACTGAAGCTACAAAAACATAATTGCCTCCGGCCAGTTTTTTGCCATACATGTTGACTATATCGGAATAGGTTATTTTATTGGCAATTGACCTGTTTACTTCAATTGTTGAAGTATGGCTGATTATTCCGGTAGGCCTTGTTGCAGGATTAGAGCCTGCGATAAATTCAGCTTCCTCTGCTGCTATTATTGCGCCTCTGAACAGTTTTCTAACAAGTGCATCAACTGCAGGTGCATTTCTAAGCAGTTTATCAGTTACAATGATATGGCCGGCAACTTCTTTAGGCTCAAGAGATATTTCCTTAAAAGCAGTGCTTTTTTCCGGTTTATCTGCACCTTCAGTTATCCAGCTTACATCAACACCACCGTAAAGGTCTTTTGCATTTCCACCTGTCTGGTCAAGTGTTGGCATATTTACTCCCTGGTCAGGTAAATCTCCTGCAGGTATTACTGTTGCTCTTGGCCTTACAATAGCTTCCCCTGCTTCAACCATTCTGATTTCAGACAGATAAGCATCCGGCACAAGATAGCCACCGCTTGCCGGAGTTTTTACTTCAAGAGCTCTATTGGAAAGCCTCTCATCACCAGGGTTAAATCTGACTGTATAGATAAATTCACCCAAGCTTCTGAATTCTCCGTTATCAGCTTCCTGCCTGATTGCGGGTTTTACGGTTTGCGGATCAGGTTCGCTAAGATATTTTTTTACATCGGTAATTGCCGCTGCCCTGGCCTCTTCTTTATCGTATTTTTCCTTAGCTTCCCTGAATTCTACATAGAGCTCATCAAATCTCTTAAGCTCCTCCTCTGTCTTTACTTCTTTGGATTCAATAGCCTGCATTTCGGCAGCTATATTCCTTATTTTTTCCTGAAAATTCATTTTAATTCTCCTTTAACGACATCTAATTTAATTTCTAATAGTTTTGCCTTACGCTCCTGCGACTTGGCATTTATTTCCTCAAGCTCCAGCTCCTGCTTTTGCATGTTCTGGAAATCTCTTAATACGTCTTTTACTGAACGGACACCGATATCTGTTTGCGGATAAGCCGCAAATGTTACCGGTGATACATCAAAAAGGCCTACATCTAACAGTGTTCTTATCGGATTGTCTTTATCTGTAGTGTCCCATTCATCAACGTTTACAATAAAACCAAAACTCATCTGGCTTATATCGCCTCTTGCGATCTGCTTTACCAAATCCCTTGCAAACTGAGTCTCTGGCGGCTTAATCTTTACAAGAAGTCCGGTTTCATCTTCTGAAAGCTCCAGAGTTCCGTTTACATTGCGCCCTAGAACATAATTGGGGTCATGGTTAAAAAGAGCCCTTATATCGTCAGTTTGAATGGTTTTTTCAAATGCACCTTTCCTTATCTTTTCCCTGAAACCTCCCAAATCTTCGGATAAAACCTCAAAGAGTGCTGCATGGCCTATTAATTCCAGGCTGTCTTTTTCTGCCCTTAATTCAAACGGATAAGCCCTAAATTCTTTTTGCATATTTCCTCCCAAATAAAAAAGCACCTGAATAATCAAGTGCTAATTTTTAAAAAATATAATTAATTTAATAATTGCTTTTAAATATTCCAGTATGCAATATTTCCTGTTATTGCTGCGCCTATCTCATCAACAAATTTTCTGACTCCATAAGCCTTTCTTTTTGCGCTGTCATGGAAAAGGACTTTTCCGCATTTTTTTACCATCTCAAAGTCTGCTTTTACTTCATCATATTTATGAAGTCCGTCAATAAAACAAAAATCAAATTTAATGTCTTTAAGTATTTCTGCAATTTCATCTCTTCCGGATACAGTGAAGTAGCGAATTTTTTCTTCTACTTTAAAATCACTCCAGACTTTATATTTTTCTCCGTAGTCTTTGACATCAAAAGTAAATATCTTTTTAGCAAACTGTGCCATATAAGCAGATGAAAG
>DMWH01000111.1:3853-7059 GCA_003483345.1 Clostridiales bacterium
TTCATTAAACCATTCCTTTATTTTGTTATAATTGCTTTTAAAAGTATCTTCATGGATGCGCCTTGATGAAATTTTGCTTCTTGGTCTTAGCTTATTTATCTGAGCATCATATTCGGGGAAATCGCTTTCCTTATATTTATTCGTGCCGACCTGGTCAAGACGCTCAATCCATACGCCGCCATAGAAAGCTGATATCCTATTTTTAATTGATTGGTACTGTATCCATCCTGAAAGTGTTCCGGATATTTCCGGTATTGGCTCATCAATATATGATCTTCTAATTAGCGTTCCGGTTCCACCGACAATCTCTGAAAAATATAGTTTAGAGTTATTAAAATTAGCGCTGAATAAGTGCCTGTAATACTCATCATTTGTTTTAATGTCGTAGGCAAGCATTAAATAGTGGTCTGCTTCGACTGCAAATAACGGAAAACTGTCCATTACTTCTTTTAGTTTTGTAAGCCAGCCCTTAGTTACAACTGTATCATTATCCACTTTTGCCACATAGTTATAATCTTTATACCTGTTAAAGAAATAGTTCTGCGGCGGTACAAGCCCTGTATTGTTTTTACTAAAATAAATATGGATATTCCTGTTTTTTAGCGCCTTTAAATAATCAACTGTTCCATCAGTTGAACCATTATCCCATATAAACAATTTATAAGGATGATTCGTATTTTCAATAATTGCATTAATTGCTTTTTTGGTATATTCAAGCCTATTCCATGTAATCATAAGTATTGGAATAGTACCTTTTACCTCTTTTATATTTTCTATTACTGCATCATTTTCAACATATAAATTACTGTCGTTTTTTACACGGTCAACAAATATTGGCCTGTTATGCGTCCTCATTGACTTAGGGTCAAGCCCGCTGTCCCTTGTTGACTTATGCCCGAAATGATGAACATATGAAGCTCTGCACCATATTGTCTTATACCCGGCCTGGTGTGTCCTCCAGACCAAATCCAGATCTTCATGGCAGGCTATTCCATACCGTTTATGGTCAAATACTCCGATTTTATTTAAGACTTCACGCTTAAATATGAAGCAGAATCCTATTATGTCTGTTTCAATATACCTTACCCCCAGGGTTTCAGATATTTTGTTTACTTCATCCTGTGTTACATAATTTCTGGGATGCTTTATTATTTGGCTTGCCTGCGCTCCCGCGCAATGGCTTGTTGATGGCCCGACTGCTCCAACCTTGCCGTCATGTTTGAAACCAAGCATCATCTTGCCAAGCCAGTTTGGACTTAGCAGAGTATCAGAATTTAAAAAACAAATATAATCGCATGTAGATGCTTTTATTGCCTGATTATTGCCATAACTAAAACCTTTGTTTTCACTATTTGTTATCAGCTTGAAATCTGTCCAGTCAAGCCTGCTTAAAAAATCTTTTGTATCCTGCCTTGAGCCATTGTCGACAAGTATAAGCTCATAGTTCTGGGTATATTTAATCAGGCTTTCAAGGCATTGCTTCGTATAGTGAAGCGCGTCTTTTATAAGAATTACTATTGATACTTTTGGATGCCATTTATAATGTCTGTTATTTACATAATTAGGGTCTGCATAATCAGCAATTCCTCTTGAAATCCACCTTTTGGCAACTCTTTCAAGTACCTCCCCGACATCTCCCGGATACCATGCCCTGCCCTCAAAATCAAATTTCTGCTTTGCTATTACTTTTACCATAATCACCAGCTTGGGGAAATCTGGCATACGCATCCGCCATGAAGTGGAGCGTGCATTTTAGGACTATCAATTTTTAATGGAAGATCTGCGCCATCTGGCTTAAACTGGCTTCCAACAGGAATAAAACTTTCCTGTATGCCGACTATTTTTCCGTCAAGTGCCTCACAGTAAGGGCATGACTTGCTTCCAGTATTTCTCCATACAAGTTTTGTAACGCCTGCAATTTTATAAACTGCAAGAGATACCGCACCCGCTATTTTTACTGTTTCCTCTTTAGAAACCTGTTCAGGTTTTTTCTCTTCCCAGCTGTCAAATTCCTTTTCAAGCACTTCAACGGGATTTTTGTTATTCTCAATAGCTTTGGCTACAATATTTGTTATCCTGCCTTTATGTTCTTTCGAATACCTGTAATCAAATGCTTTCTGATAATCATCAGTAAATCTGTCTATATCATAGTCTTTAAGTTCGACCTCATCAGCGGCTTCAATTGCAATTGCATCCGCATAAGTCGATATGACAGGCTTGGTCTGGATATTTAAAAACTCCTTAAAATCTTCGTAAAACTTATCCAGCTTTTCACCAAATAACTGGTTATCCCTGTTTGTAAAACAGGAATTTGCTATGCTCATTACCTCGGCACGCTCTCTTTTTATCAGACGTGTTACAACGTTTTCAAATAATCCGCTGTATGCTTTTGCAAGCCTTGTCCTTGTGTTTGCACTACGGATTGAGCGAGCTTCTTTCTCATTTATATTAAGCTCGACAGGTTTTATTGCTATTTCATTTTTAGGTATTACCCTTATTTCATTGTCTTTTATTACAAGCTCCCGACTATCTCCGACAAGTTTTCCAAGCTGCCCGACATCCTGCATATTTAACTGGATTGTGTATTTATCGCCGCCATCATATGGGTTTCTGTTTTCAAGTTCCCTGATTTCATTTGCGTTATAAATGCCGTTTTGTTTTGCAATAGAATAAGCCTGAAATCTTGACAGGATATCGCCCCTGAGAAGCGCATCAACAGAAAATTCAACAAAGTATTTCTTGCGCTCCTGTTCAGAAAATAACTGCATATTTATTGCCTGTTCAATACGGACAAGCCAGGGCCTGATTGTATGCATTACAAAGTCAATTGACTGGTGCTCTATATTGTTGTTGGTGCTTCTGCTTAAATCCTGCAACAGATGGAGCGGGACCCTGAATATCCTGGCAATCTCTTCCAGCTGAAACCTTCTAAGCTCAATATACTGTGCATCTGCAAGAGGCATTGTGACAGGCATAAAATCCATATTCTCTTCAAGAAGAAGCAATTTATGGGAATTGCCAAGCCCCTGATATGCCTTGTTTATTGAATCTATAAGATTATCGTGACCCTGTTTTGATAATTTCCCGGGATGTTTTGCAACGCCCCCGATGTTAGTTCCGTTTGAAAAGAATGTGCTTCCAAACTGTTCAAGAGCCATTCCAAGCCCTATTGCTTCCCTCATGTAGCCGATAGGACTTTTGCCTAT
>DMWH01000226.1 GCA_003483345.1 Clostridiales bacterium
AATAAAAAGTTACCTGACTCTATTTGATAATTTTGTATCAAGAATAGTTTTTAATAATAAATAAAAACGTATTCCCGTTTTTTCAGACTAAAAACTGTTTGAATCGCCATAAGATGTATGATATAATCAAAAAAGTTAACAGTAACAATAGCAAAGGGCGGGAGCAAGAATATGCATAATAAATACAATGAAAAAATAAGCGACATGAAAAAATGCATACAAAAAAAGAATAAATTAAATTTGCTTTTAAAACAAACGGAGCAAGATATTATTAAAGAAAAACTTCTTCTAAATAAGCTTTCGGGCGAATTGGAGAAGGAATATCAGGATGCTTTAAAGCTAAAATCAGATAATATTATTTCGTTGTTTTATGAAATATTGGGGACGGAAGAAGATAAACACAACAAGGAAAAGCAGAAGCTATTAAAAGCAAGGTTAAAATATGAACAATGTAAAAACAACATGAATTATCTAGTTAACGAAACTAAAAAGATTGTAGATTGTATAGAAAAATTAAACGGATGCGATGCTGAGTATGAAGAATTAATAAACAAAAAGATAGAAACTATTAATATAGAGGACAATGAAACCGGCCAGGCTTTAAAAAAACTAATAAAAAGAAAAGAAAATATGAATGCCAATATAATCGAAATTTGTGAAGCAATTTGTTATGGTGAAAAAGCACTGGAAGCTATAGAAATGACAATAAAAGAGTTAGAAGCTGCTGAAAACTTTGAAAATTCAGATGGAAGCAACAATATTGAAAATGCAAGGGGGTATGCGGAGCAAACCCATAGAATGTTAGGGAGATTCAAGAAAGAATTATCCGACATAACAATTGTGACTGGAACTGAAATAGCAGTAGGTACCTTTGAAAATTTTGCAGACTGTTTTTTTGACAATCTTATTTTTGACTGGGTTGTTCAGTCCGGAATAAGAAAATCATTAGATACAGTAAAAAATACTAAAAATCAATTAGACAAGGCAATGTCAAAACTATATGAAGAAAAAGTAACAGAAGAATTCATGATAAAACAAATAGAAGAACAAATAAATCAAATAATAGAAAAAGTATAAAGGTATTGACCTATTATATTATTTAGTGATACAATTGCAATACTAAATTAATAATAGCGTTGTCTAAATTTACATTTCTAATCTATCACTTTCTAAATTAATTTACATTAATAATTCTTATTAAAAATAGTTGATTTCACAATACAGGAAAATGTTCTCATAAAGATTGCTGTTTGATTTGATCTTTTATTTATATTCGGAGAAGCATAGTCTCCTGCAGGTTATTATTTTTATTTTGAAGATTAGGTGATTGACTATGAGCGAGTATGTGTTGGAAATAAGGGATTTGAGCATTTGTTTTTACAGCGGCAGAAAGGAGATACCTGCCGTAGAGAACCTCAGCTTTAATCTTTCAAGGGGAGAAACACTTGGTATAGTAGGAGAGTCCGGCTCAGGCAAGACTGTAACTTCTTTATCCATTATGAAGCTTATACCAAACCCGCCCGGGAAAATAACCGGAGGAGAAATGTTTTTTGGCAGCCTGGATTTGCTGAAAGTAGATGAAGATACAATCAGGCAAATACGGGGTAACAATATATCCATGATATTTCAGGAGCCCATGACTTCTCTGAACCCGGTTTATACAATCGGAGAGCAATTATCGGAAGTTTTTTGTACACATCAAAAGTTGTCCAAGAAAGAAGCAATGAAAAAATCATTGGATATGTTAAAACAGGTAAAAATTCCATTGGCAGAAAAAAGAATGAAGCAATATCCCCATGAGTTGAGCGGGGGTATGCGCCAAAGGGTTATGATTGCAATGGCACTTGCCTGTATGCCGGAGATACTGATTGCCGATGAGCCTACCACAGCCCTGGATGTAACAATACAATCACAAATTTTACATCTTATAAGAGAGATGAAGGAGAAGATGAATACAGCCGTTATTTTAATTACTCACAATATGGGCGTAGTAGCTGAAATGGCTGATAATGTTATGGTTATGTATTGCGGAAGGGCCTTAGAGTATGCGGATGTCAGAACATTATTCAAAGAGCCCAAGCATCCTTATACCATAGGTTTATTGAATTCCATACCAAGAATTAAAGGCGGAAGGAAAAAACTATATGCCATTAAGGGCTCGGTACCTGTTCCCGGTGAGATTACGGCAGGGTGTCGGTTTAATAGCCGCTGTGAATATGTATTTGAGAAATGCCTGGTTGAAGAACCACCTATTTTCGAAGTTGGAAAAAGCAAGGTCAGGTGCTGGAAATATGAAGGGAAGGGTGTGACTGTGTGAGTGGAAATATATTAGAGGTAAAGAATTTGAAGGTCCACTTTCCGGTCAAAGGAGAGCTCATTCCTAAAAATGTCGGTTATGTAAAGGCGGTGGACGGTATCAGCTTTAATATAGGCTATGCCGAGACTCTCGGATTAGTAGGTGAAAGCGGGTGCGGGAAATCAACAACCGGTCGTGCAGTCTTGAATATGCTGAAGGTAGATTCGGGACAAGTTTTCTTTGAAGGCAAGGATATCCTGAAGAGCAGCAGGAAAGAATTGAAAAAGATAAGAAGGGATATGCAGCTGATATTTCAGGACCCCTTTGGCTCACTTAATCCCAGGATGACCATCGGAAGTGCCTTAGAAGAGGTCTTGTATATACACCATATTAGGGATAAGAATGAGCGGCAAAAAAGAGTAATTGAGCTCATTGAAATGGTAGGCTTAAATAAAAATTATTTATCGAGGTATCCTCATGAGTTCAGCGGCGGCCAAAGGCAAAGGGCTGTAATTGCAAGAGCTTTGGCTGTAAAGCCAAAATTTATTGTTTGTGATGAGCCTGTGTCTGCACTGGATGTTTCCATTCAATCTCAAATTATTAATTTATTGGAGGAGCTTCAGAAAAACTTTAAGCTTACATATCTGTTTATTGCTCATGACTTAAGTGTTGTCAAACATATAAGCAACCGAATTGCAGTAATGTATTTAGGCAGGATTGTGGAGATTGCAGAAAGCGATGAGTTATTTAAAAGGCCGGCTCATCCCTATACAAAAGCACTGTTATCGTCAATCCCCGTATGTGACCCTGACTTTCGTAAGAATATAATTCTTTTGGAGGGTGATTTGCCTAGTCCGGCTAATCCACCAAAGGGATGTCGATTTCATACCAGATGTATTTATGTTAGGGAAGATTGTTCAAGGAAGGAACCTGTATCTGTCAACCTGGGAAACGGACATATGGTGGAATGTCATTTATATTCAAATGAAGAGGAGGATTAGTTCAATGAAAAAAAATATTTCGAAAATGTTTGCATTGGTACTGATTTTATCATTTACAGCTTTAGTTTTTTCAGGATGTTCGAAAAATGATGTGCCTGTCGGCGAAACGCCGGAAGGTAACGACGGTGAGCAACCGGCAAAAGAAACAACCCTGGTTATAGCCTACGAAAGAGATGCGGAAACCCTGAATCACATAAAAACAGGCTGGTATTCAGATTCTTTGATTTATATGTATGACAGGTTGGTTTCCAGGGACTACGATTTTAATTACAGACCGAGTTTGGCTATAAGTTGGGGAACTTCGGAAGATGGAATGGTGTGGACATTTCATTTGAGAGACGATGTAAAATTCCATAACGGAAAGCCTTTGACTGCACATGATGTAAAATTTACTTTTGACACTATATTAGACCCTGAAACTGCATCTCCTTCTCAAAGCGATTTCGCAGCGATAAAGGGATTGGAAGTAAAGGATGAACACACGGTAGATATTATGCTGCATCAACCTTTTCCAAATCTCTTGTTTGTTTTGTCAAATACAGCAGCAGGAATAGTAAACAAAGAAGCTTATGAAGAGTATGGTGATGAGTATGGAATTAATTATGTAGTAGGCACAGGACCCTATATGTTCAAAGAATGGAAACAAGGAGATAAAATTATAATAGTAAAGAATCCCGATTACAATTGGGGACCTGAATGGATGACCAACAGGGGACCGGCTTTAATCGACAGAATAGAATTCAGAACAATACCGGAAGAAAATACGCGGCTGATGGAATTAGAAGCAGGAAATGTACATATATTGAGGGATGTCCCTGCATCATTTTTGCAAAGAGTTGAAGAAATTGACGATGTAGAAGTAATGAGAAGAGATGCTACAAAACTTGGATATTTGGCTTATGCCTGCGATAAGGAGCCTTTTACCGACATCAGAGTAAGGCGGGCAATAAACCATGCAATTAATAAAGAAGATATTATTAAATACGTTTTTAGAGGATATGGAGAGCCTGCTTACGGTTATTTGCCTCCTGCCCTGAAAAGCGAATATTATGCGGACAGCAAAAAGGATGGATATGAGTATGATGTGGAGAAAGCAAAGCAATTGTTAAAGGAAGCCGGCTATGGAGACGGGCTCAAGCTTACATTATCGGCAGAAAATTCTACGGAGTACAGCCGTTTAGCGGAAGTGCTTCAAGACCAGCTAAAACAGGTTGGAATTGAAACAGAAATTCAACTATATGACAGTTCAAGCTATACGTCAATGTTAAGAGAAGGTCAACAGGAGCTTTTTATAAGGCTTTACAGCTGGCCGAATGCCGATATATTGGATTGGTTCCTCCTATCGAGCCAGTTCCCCTACCCGAACCATTCAAGATGGCAGGATGAAAAGACCGATGAGTTAATTAATAAAGCAGCTACAAGTCCTACATGGGATGAAAGATCTAAAGGATATTTTGAAGTTCAAAAGCATTTGATTGAACAGGCAGTATGGGCCCCGATTTATATACCTGAAAATACCATTGCAGTAAGAAAAGAAGTTAAAGATTTCAAGTTTCATCCTTGGATACCTCAATATAATGACGGTACATATTTGGAAGTTGAATAGAGCAGGCAAAGCTTCCGGTATATCCGGAAGCTTTGCAATAATTACGATTGAGGTGAATCAATGCTTAAATATATATTTAAAAAGCTCCTTATGATGATACCGATTTTGTTAGGATTGACTATTATTTTATTTTTAATTTTACATTTGGCTCCGGGAGACCCGGTGCATTTAGTCGTAGGACCTAACGTGACTCCTGAAGTTTATGAGAATGTCAGAAGGAGCATGGGTTTAGACAGGCCGCTCATAATACAATATTTTGATTACTTGAGTAATTTAGTAAAGGGAGATTTAGGCAGCTCAATTTTGCAGCATAGACCTGTGGCAGATATTGTTTTGGAACGTTTCCCTATAACAATCGGTTTAGGAGTGAGGGCACTTCTACTTTCCTTTTTAATTGCCGTTCCTGTTGGAATTATTGCAGCAGTTAACAGAAACAAGTCAGCAGATTTTATAGCTATGACTTTTGCTTTGGTCGGCATATCAATGCCCACATTTTGGTTTGGAATAATACTGCTTTATTTCTTTGCATATAAATTAGGGTTGTTTCCGATATCAGGTTATGGTACCTGGAAACATTTAGTGCTGCCCGTTATTACCATGGGGCTCACGGATGCAGCGGTAATAGCCAGGATGATGCGGTCCAGCATGTTGGAAGTTATTGGTCAGGACTATATAAGGACGGCAAGAGCAAAAGGGTTGAGAGAAAAAGTTGTAACAAACAAGCATGCGCTTAAAAATGCATTGATACCTGTCATAACCCTCTTAGGCATGCGAATGGGCTGGATTATTGGAGGCTCGGTCACTTTGGAAATTATTTTCAGCATACCCGGTTTGGGAAGGACGATGGTTGATTCAATTTTTTCAAGAGACTACCCTGTTGTTCAAGGCTCAGTATTAATACTTGCAACATCGGTAATGATAAGCAATTTAATAGCAGATATTCTTTATGCCCTTGTTGACCCCAGGATAAGGTATTAAATCTAGTTTATATAAAAGTATTAAAAAAGATGGAGTATAATATGGATGACATTATTATAGAAGACAATTTGGAAGATGAAGTGGAAAGTTGGGAGCCCAATTTTTGGGAAAGGCTTTTTTCTAATAAAATGGCTGTTTTTGGTGCTACAGTAATATTAATTTTGTTTATTACCGCTATTTTTGCCCCGCTTATTGCACCATATCCCTATGATGCCATTGACCTGCCCCAGATGTTGAAAGCACCTAACTCTGAAAATATTTTAGGAACGGATGAATTCGGGAGGGATATATTCAGCCGGATTGTTTACGGCTCCAGAATTTCCCTACAGGTAGGATTTATTGCGGTAGGTATTTCATTGGTAATCGGCACAATTTTGGGAGCATTGGCAGGCTATTACGGGGGAATTACGGACTATATTATTTCAGGAATTACCGATATTGCTTATTCATTTCCTATAAGCCTCCTTGCCATTGCCTTTGTTGCGGCACTTGGTCGAAGCTTAACAAATTTGATTTTTGCAGTAGCACTGGTTAGTTGGTCTGGTTATGCAAGACTTGTGCGAGGACAGTTTATATCATTAAAGAACCGTGAATTTATCGAAGCAACAAAGATACTGGGAATGAGTGATGCGCGTATAATTTTCAAGCATATGCTTCCTAATTCGATGGCACCTGTTATTGTTCTTACTACACTCGAAATACCTAAAGCNNNNCCCAGCTGGGGCTCGATTATGAGTTCGGGGCGTGCATATATTATGGAAGCACCTTGGGTCTCTATTTTTCCGGGATTGATGATGGCATTGGCAGTATTGGGATTCAATCTTTTCGGAGATGCATTGAGAGATACGCTTGATCCGAGACTGAAAGATTAAGAGCATAAAGTATTGACAAAAAATGTTATTTATTGTAACATAAGAGTATCACATGACTGGCGGAAAAGTGGAGTACCACGAGGAAGTGTGAATAAAATTAAAAGTCGGCCGCCTGGGCTAATCCCGGGCGGCTTTTTAAATTTCAAAACATAGCCTCCCGGAAAAACCATAGGAGGAACTATGAAAGAGTGGAACAATTTTATTCAAGGAAGATGGACAAAAGAAATTGACCTAAGAGATTTTATTCAAAAAAATTACAGCCCTTACGAAGGAAATGAAGAATTCTTAAGCGGCGCAACAGAAAAAACCAAAAACTTATTAAAAAAAGTATCAAGGCTTATGACAGAAGAACTTAAAAAAGATGTTTTGGATGTGGATACCGATAATATTTCGGGAATTAATAATTTTGAGCCAGGATATCTAGACAAGGACAATGAAATAATCGTGGGATTTCAAACAGATGCACCCCTGAAGAGGATGATTAATCCATACGGCGGAATCAGAATGGTGGAGCAGTCTTTGGAAGCCTACGGATACTCTATGAGCGATGAGTTATGTAATGTTTTTCATAAATACAGAAAAACTCACAACGAAGGAGTATTTGATGTATACACACCTGAAATACTATTGGCCAGAAGCTCCGGACTTTTGACAGGTCTTCCCGATGCATACGGGAGAGGAAGAATAATCGGCGACTATAGAAGAATTGCTTTGTACGGCATAGATTTTCTGGTTGAGAAAAAGAAGGAAGAATATAATAATATTAAATTCCCTATGAATGAAGATAGCATCAGAGCAAGGGAAGAAATTAAAGAACAGATTAAAGCATTATTTGACATGAAATCAATGGCATCTAAATATGGTATTGATATTTCAAAACCTTCTTCAAATGCATTGGAAGCTGTACAGGCAGTCTATTTCGGATATTTGGCAGGGGTGAAAGAAAATAACGGAGCTGCAATGTCATTAGGCAGGACAAGCACATTTATAGACATATATATAGAAAGGGATATAAAAGAAGGTATACTCAGCGAAAAAGAAGCTCAAGAAATTATTGACCAGTTTGTTTTAAAACTTAGAATGGTTCGTCACTTAAGAACTCCCGAATATAATGAGTTGTTTGCAGGGGACCCGAACTGGGTTACCGAGGCATTGGGAGGAATGGGACTTGATGGGAGAACATTGGTAACTAAGACATCTTTCAGGTTTTTGCACACATTAACAAATTTGTCGGCTGCACCGGAACCGAATATGACAGTTTTGTGGTCGGAAAGGCTGCCTGAAGGTTTCAAAAAATATTGCACTAAGATGTCCATTGATACATCTGCTGTTCAATACGAAAACGATGACATAATGAGACCTATTTACGGTGATGATTACGGTATTGCATGCTGCGTATCCGCAATGGCAATAGGCAAAGAAATGCAATTTTTCGGGGCAAGATGCAATTTGGCAAAAGCACTGCTCTTAGGGATTAACGGCGGTACAGATGAAATCAGTAAAGAAACAGTAATAACAAATATAAATAAAATAAATTCAAAAATACTCAATTATGACGAAGTGCTCAACAACTACAAAAAAGTACTGGAATATGTAGCGGAGCTTTATGTTAATACTATGAACATAATTCATTACATGCATGATAAATATGCTTACGAATCAGGACTTATGGCTCTTCACAACTATGATGTGAGAAGGTTGATGGCCTTTGGAGTTGCAGGGCTTTCAATTGCTGCAGACTCTCTGAGTGCCATAAAATATGCAAAGGTAAAACCTGTTTACGGCGAAGACGGTATAACCGAGGATTTTGAAATAGAGGGAGAATATCCAATGTACGGTAATGACGATGACCGTGTTGACGGTATTGCTGCGGAATTATTGGAATTTTTCTCTAATGAATTAAAAAAACATAAAACCTACAGGAATGCAAAGCATACACTTTCAGTATTAACTATTACATCGAATGTTGTTTACGGCAAGAAAACAGGAGCAACACCTGACGGGAGAAAAAAAGGAGAGCCCTTTGCACCGGGAGCAAATCCAATGAACGGAAGGGATAAAAGCGGATTGCTTGCATCCTTGAATTCGGTTGCAAAATTAAAGTATAAAGATATTTGCGAAGATGGAATTTCAAATACTTTTACGGTAGTTCCCGATACATTGGGAAAAAAATACAGACACAGAATAGATAATTTGTCAAATATACTGGACGGATATTTTTCTCAGGGGGCTCATCATATAAATGTTAATGTAATTAACAGGGATACTCTTTATGAAGCCATGGAAGCTCCCCATAAATATCCGAACTTAACTATAAGAGTTTCCGGTTACGCAGTAAACTTTAACAGACTGACTCGTGAGCAGCAAATGGATGTAATAGGAAGAACATTCCACGACAGGATGTAAAAATGACTGCCGGATTTCTTCATTCAATAGAAACATTGGGTACTTTGGACGGACCGGGGCTTAGAATGATAGTGTTTTTACAGGGGTGCAAATTAAGATGTCTTTATTGTCATAACCCGGACACATGGATAGAAAACATCACTCCAGGCGACAATAAAAACTTGACAGATAAATATTATCTCAAAGAAAGGTTTACTGCAGATTATATTGCTGAAAAAGCGAAAAGGTATAAACCTTATTTTAAGAATAACGGGGGCATAACTTTTTCAGGAGGTGAGCCATTGAGGCAGCCAAAATTTTTGCTGGATTGCCTTATGCTGTGCAAAGCTGAAGGAATCCATACGGTTATAGATACATCGGGAGTAGGTTTTGGAGATTATGATGAAATATTAAAATATACCGATTTGGCAATACTCGACATAAAGCATTCAAATCCTGAAAAATATAAAAAGATAACCGGCTGCGATATTGAATATTATCTGGACTTTAAGGAAGCGGTAATCAGAAATAAAATACAGCTTTGGATTAAACATGTTGTAACGCCGGGAATTAATGATACAGAAGGAGATATGAAAGACTTTGAGAATGAAGTGAAAACTTTTCCTGATAAATTGATTCAAAAAATCGAGCTGCTGCCTTATCACACATTGGGAGTGTATAAATACAAGGAACTAAATATAAAATATAAATTGGAAGGGGTCCCTCCTCTGTCAAAAGACAGGCTTCAAGAACTTAAGGATTGTATTACTTTGGAAAAACTGATAAGATAATAAAAGAAGTATTTGACATAGCGATAGATAGCATAA
>DMWH01000201.1 GCA_003483345.1 Clostridiales bacterium
AACAGGAGCTGATCTCCTGTTTTTTTAAATGCCGTCGGGTCTGTTTCTTAATGTTAAAACGAGTTTTAGTTCTTCACCGTTTCTTAAAATTTTAAATTCCGATTTATCTCCATCTTGATATTCGTATAGCTTTTTTTGTATATCAACCATATATTCTGTCTTTTTCCCGTCAATTTCAATAATAACATCATTTGGCTGAAGTCCGGCTTCCCTGGCAGGAGAATCTTTCATTGTTTCTATTATAATTACTCCATAGTCTGCCATTAAATCGACTCCGTAAAGCATTTCATAAGTTTCAATGTCCATGCCTGTGATGCCCACATATACGGGTATAAAAGTTCCTCCTGTAACCACTTGTGTCAAAACCGGTTTAATTATATTAATCGGTATAGCAAAACCCAATCCTTCTGCTGAGGTCATTTTGGCCGTATTGATTCCTATTACCTGTCCTTTGGCGTTAAACAAGGGGCCGCCGCTGTTGCCTGAATTTATGGAGGCATCTGTTTGAATAAGCGGCTCTATGACAGTGCCGTCTTCAAATTGGATAGACCTGTTAAGGCCGCTTATAATACCTTGAGTAACTGTTCTTTCCAGGTCTAAGGTCATTGGATTACCGATTGCAACCGCAGGCTCCCCAACCATTAATTCGTCCGAATTTCCTAATTCGGCTGCGGGAAGTCTTGTTTTATTTATCTTTACGATTGCTAAATCCAAGTTGGTGTCATACCACAATACATTACCGGTTTCTATTGAGCCGTCAATTAAAGAAACTGTAATATTTTTATAATTACCATCACCTATAACATGAGAATTTGTTACAATGTATCCGTTCGAATCTACAATAAACCCGGAGCCCATATGCTGCTCNNGATTTTTCTGCAACTGCTACCGCAAAATAAACATCATCGGTTAAATTAATTTTAACCTCTTGAGCATTAATTGATGACTCAGCTGCTTTTTTTTCAGCTGCCGCGTTTAACATATTTGCTGTTACATAACTGCCCGTTAGACCTCCTATTATTGCAGCTACTAATACAAGGGCAATGTAACCCATAACAGACTTTATTCTTCGCTTTTTGGGTTTCTTAATTAAAGGCTCGTTCATGACAAAATTAATTTCACCGTATTCATTTGACATACTATCATTAGTTATATTATTTTGATTTTCTTTTTCTAAATTATCGTTAAAATTATTTTCGAAGTCCATTAAACACCGCTCCTTATTTATTTTAATTTTCGTTTATTCAATATAGTATAATTATATCCTTCTTTTCTTTATTGAAACTTAAATTAATAAATAAAATAAATCGAAAGAATTACTGTTACTCCCGCGACAGATTATCATCACACAGGTCAATTCTTAAAAATCAGGCAATTAAAAAGATATTGAATTATGTCAGTTTTTATATATAATGTTATATACGGAGGAAAAATGAAAAAAATATTTAAAATAGTCATTCAAATAGCAATAATTTATGCAATATACCAGGCAGGAAACTTTATAAGCAGCCTCATATCTAATATAATAGTTATCCCCGGCAATATTATAGGCATGGTGATACTTTTGGTATTATTGATAACCAACGTTTTAAAGTTTTCAATAATTGAAGAAACATCTAATTTTATGCTTAAATACATGAGTTTTTTCTTTGTTCCCATAACGGTTGGAATTATGGAATCGTACAAACTGATACAAGATAGTATTGTCCAAATAATTATAATTTTATTTATATCTTGCATATTAGTTATGTACGTATCCTGCAAGGTTACGGATGTACTGATTTCATACAGGGAGAAAAGCCATGATTGACATATTAACAGCTCTTTTTTTTATATTGCTTACAATTATTGTTTTTAAATTTAGCCTTCTTGTTAACGATAAGTTCAAAATAGTATTTTTGAATCCGATTCTTTTAACTGCCTTTATTATAATAGTTATTTTAAAAATATTTAATTTTACATATTCTGATTATTACAAAGGTGGAAAAATATTAGTATCTGCATTAGGACCTATTGTTGTAGTGCTTGCAATACCCCTTTATAAAAACAGACATGACTTAGTGAAAAATTTTATTCCTATTGTAGGAGGAATAATATCCGGCATAATCACTACATTTGTATCGATAACAGTCTTATGTAAATTGTTTGGAATTGATGAAATAATTTTTTTATCACTCTTGTCCAAATCAGTTACAACNNTAGCAGTTATAATTACCGGGTTAATAGGTGCTGCTTTTGCACCTATAGTAATAAACAAAGGCAAAATAAAGAATAATATTGCAAAAGGAATAGGAATCGGCTCGGCAGCCCATGCATTGGGTACTTCAAAAGCAATTGAAATGAATGAGGAAGCAGGCGCTGCAAGCGGTCTTGCAATAGGCTTAACCGGGTTATTGACCATAATAGCCGTAATAATTTTTGCATAGGAGACAAATATGATTAATTTATCTGAAATTAAAAAGGAAGATATGGATAGTATATACAAGTGGTTTGCCGACACTGAGTTTTTAAAATATTATGATTATTACCCGCCTAATCCTTTAGATAAGTCTGATGTAGATAAAATGTTTAAATATTATGAAGAAAGCGGAAAATCGAAAGTGTTTGCCGTTAGAAAAGAAAGCACTATTATTGGAGTTGCCGGTTTTGATGATATAATAAAAGAAAATCAAGTTGCAACTTTGTTTATCGGTTTAGGCAGCGAAAATGAAAGAGGCAAGGGATACGGCACAGAAACTATGAGGCTTTTGTTGAAGTATGGTTTCGAAAACTTAAATTTTCACAGAATTCAGCTTAATGTATTGGAATTTAATGATAAAGCAATTGCCTTATATGAAAAATGCGGTTTCAAAAAAGAAGGTATTTTCAGAGAATTTGTATTAAGAGACGGTAAAAGATATAATTTGCTTTTGTATGGCTTGTTAAAAAGTGAATGGGAAAAAACTGAGATCCTTCGCTTACGCTCGTGATGACAATCACAGACCATATTCCTTTATCGCGGTAAGATAAACTCGTGACAATTATAAGGGATAGACTAAAGAATCTCAGATTTTCAGGGTATGAGGACACACCTCCACTCTTAGGATAGTTTCCGAAGTAAGAGGAATGTCCTCATACATGAGAATCTTCGCTATGCTAAGGATGATATTATGCAATATTGCTGTCAATCATTCTTGCAAAAGAAGCTAAGGGTTTTACTCCGATTTCTTTTGAGGCAAACTTTCCTTCCTTAAAAAATATTATAGTCGGTATAGTTTGTATTCCGTAGCGAATAGCTAATTCCTGCTGCTCATCAATATCTACCTTTGCAACATTAATTTTCCCGCTATATTGTTCAGCTACTTTTTCTATTACCGGTGCAACCATTCTGCAAGGAGTACACCATTCTGCCCAGAATTCCGCCAATACATATCTGTTTTGTTTAATCATGTCGTCGAATTCCTGAGTACTGTTGATAATTTTAATATTTTCTGCCATTTAAATTCTCCTTTTTATCTATTTGTAGTGCTGCATGCTGAGCAGCTATCAAACCTTCACCTATTGCTTTTGAAAGCTGAAGGGGTTTTCCTGTAATGTCTCCTGCCGCATATAATCCCGGAATATTAGTTTCCATGTGTTTATTGGTATTTATAAAATTGCCGTCAAGTTCCAAACCGTCAATCAATGCAGCAGGTGCAACCGCATCTCTTAGCATAAACACGGCATCGGTTTTTATAAGATCATTTCCCGTATTAACAGCTTCAACAGTGTTTTCGCCTATTATTTCGGTAATGGTTCCTTCAATGAATTTTATATCATTGCTTAAATTTTCTTGTTTTGGTTTTTTTGATATAAAGGTTACATTCACTCCGATACTTTGCAAAAAATTTGCTTCTTCCCATGCATCTTTTGATTGGTCCCATACAAGAGCATTTTTACCTCTGTAAAGCATTCCGTCACATGTAGCGCAGTAACTCACTCCGTTGCCTAAGAGTCTTCCTTCTCCCGGCAATTCTTTGACTTTTGTTATTCCCATTGCCAATATTACTTTTTTGGATTCAAAAATTTCACCGTTTACATTGACCATAAAACTTTCACCTAATGGAAGTATGTTTACGGCCATACCTTCCTCTATTTTTATATCCATAGCTTTTGCATGTTCTTTAAACTTATCCATCAATTCTTTTCCGCTGGCATGATAAAAACCTAAATGATTATCAACACGCTCGGCTTTTGACAGATTATTTTCTTTATTTGAAAAAATTCGTACAGTCTTGCCCCTGGTAACAGCATTTACTGCTGCGGATAAACCGGCAGGACCGGCTCCTATAATGA
Organism: Clostridiales bacterium; assembly: GCA_003483345.1. Lineage (GTDB taxonomy): Bacteria > Bacillota > Clostridia > Tissierellales > Sedimentibacteraceae > Sedimentibacter. Next base: position 4,315 of record DMWH01000201.1, read on the forward strand.
TAATATCAACTATATCTCCCATTCTAACCTCTCTTTCTTCAAAATATTACAGTCTCACGCAGTCTCATTCACCAATTTATTTGCTCCTTTGTCGCATAAATTGGGAATTCGTTGCGAATGACCTACCGCTGTTTTTTTCTTCGCTTTGGCTCGAAAAAACAGGGTTAGGACATCTAAAAGCTTAGGTTTCTGCTTATTGCAGTGAATATTCCCGTAAATGTCATAATTCCTATTATTATTAAAATAATACCGCCAATCTTTATTGAATATTTGACCAGTTGTCTTTTTTCTTTAAAGAAATTCAATGCTTCGGTGGTAAATACTCCCAATATTATAAAGGGTATTATAAATCCTAAGGCATAAACAAATACCAACATGTTTCCGGCAAATGCATTGGTGGCATTTGATGCCAGAATTAAGACTGAAGCCAGTGCAGGACCTACGCAGGGAGTCCATGCAAAACTGAATGTAAATCCCATTATGTATGCAAGTATTGGATTTATTTTCCCACCGATATTTAGATTTATCCTTTTTTCAACTTTCAAAAAATTTAACTTTATTATGTTAAGTTGAACAAAACCCATTATTACTATTATTATGCCGCCAATTTTACTAAATAACTCTCTGTTCTTATTAAAGAATATACCCAAAGTTGAAAATGATAAACCCAAAATAAAAAATACGCTGGAAATACCTAGAATAAAGAATAAAGTGTTAAATAGTACCTTTTTTCTTTCAAATGTAATAGTACCATCGCTGCTTATTTTTCTTCCATTGCCTGCCAAGTAGCTGATATAAACAGGAATTAAAGGAAGAACGCATGGTGAAAAAAAAGATAAAAACCCTTCGGCAAAAACCAATATTATACTTACATTAGTTGATAAACCTGCACCTCCCATTTTGACCTCCCGAAATAATATTATTAAAATATAGCAGGGCAACTTTACTATGTCAAGTAACCTTGTCACATATGTTTCAACAGCCACGGACCTTGCCCGTGGCTGTTATTTATCTTATTGATATTACTTCTATCCATGTAACCAATCAAATCAGTAATGAAGTATCATATCATTCTGAGGGCATGCCCGAAGATTCTTCCTGTAAATTTTCATCTTGAGCTTCTTGTTCTTGCTGGCCGTTTATTAAAGCATTAAGCTGGTTTAAGAGCCTTTCCAATTCATTAATTTTTCTGCCGTATTCTGCCCAATTTCCGTTTTGTGAAGCTTCATTTGCATCATTAAACACTTCATTGGCTTTAATAATTAAATCATTAATATTTGTATCATCATATTCTTCGTCAGGCACCTGTGGTCTTCCGGGTTCTTGCTCAGTTATGCCGAAAAGTCTGTTAATGGCTGTATCCAGTGTAGGCTCCATCAATATTTTATCGCCATAGGAGACGACAACCATTTTCATTTCGGGAAAATTGCTGTCTGTATCTGATTTCAAATATATGGGCTCTACATACAGCAATGATTCTTCTATTGGAATTACCAACGTGTTTCCTCTCAAAACATCTGAACCCAATTGACTCCACAAGGTAAGCTGTGATGATATATTCGTATCTTGGTCAATTTTTGTTTCTATCATATTAGGCCCGGGAATTACTTTTGTTTTTGGAAATTCGTACAGCACAAGTTCACCGTAATTTTCGCCGTCATTTCGTGCAGCCAAAAGTGCTATCATATTATCTTTGTTCTGGGGAGTATATTGATTGGTCAATAAAAACTCCACATCTTCCTCTCCTGGAAGTTTAAACATCAGATAACTTGAACCTGCAGGTACTTCTCCTCCACCCATATATTTCTCGTTTGCTAAATCCCAATAATCCTCTCGCCCAAAGAAAACCGTTACATTTTCAATGTGGTACAATCTGTACATATCTGATTGTACATCGAAAAATGCACGTGAATATCTAATATGCTTTCTAATACCTTCCGGCATTTCATCTATCGGTTTCAATAAATCCGTAAAAATTTTGTCATAGGTTTTTATAATTGGGTCATTTTCATCTGCCACATAAAAATCAATTGTTCCGTCATAAGCATCTATTACAACCTTTACGGAATTTCTTATATAATTAACATCCATGCCCTTAATAAATATGTCTGTAGGTTGTGAATAAGGGAATCTGTCGCTTACGGTAAATCCCTCAATAATCCAATATAATTTTCCATCATCTTGATTTACTACAATATATGCATCCGGGTCATAGTATATAAAAGGAGCTATTTCCGTTACCCTTTGCA
>DMWH01000100.1 GCA_003483345.1 Clostridiales bacterium
TGTGAGATATTCAAACAGGCCGGGATTAACACAAAGGTTATTCCTATAAAAACAGAGGACTATCCTACAAAAGCGAAACGCCCGAAGAATTCAAGACTGAGTAAAGATACCCTGGGCGAATTTATTATAAAATTCCCAAAGTGGGAAGATGCTGTTGTTGATTTTCTAAAACATCTTGATTACTAAAGCAGTGCAGCATTTATTGATAAACAAATAATAATATATTTCACAGAAATTGCGAAAACTATTGTATTAAATAAATACAAGTATATTATGTTGGGCAGATGAAATTTATGTATGATAAAATTAGGTTCATTATTAGAAAAAGTGGTGTATTATTAATAAATTGTATTATTTTCTGTTTATCATTGCTGATTCCAAAAACAAATAAAATAGTTGTTATAGGTGGATGGTTCGGAGAAAGATTTGCTGATAACTCTAAACATTTTTTTTTGAATGCTCATGCTAACAAAAAAGCTCTTAACATTAATAAAGTAGTATGGATAACCAGAGATAAAAATATATATAAAGAACTGAAGAAAAATAAATTTATAGTTTATATGGCTTGGTCTTTATTAGGAATTTGGTATCATTTTAGAGCAAAGAATCACATAATAGATCAATCCCCATTTGACATTAATCCATTTTTTTCTATAAGATCGAGACGTGTAAACCTATGGCATGGTTTTCCTTTAAAAAGAATTGGTACGTATATGAAAAATTCTAAAATTAAACCAAAATATAAATCAATAAAATGGTATTTAAGAAAAATATCAGTTGTAGGATGTTGGTATGATTGTTATGTGCTTACAACATCTGAATTTTCATCTAAAATAATTGGACGTGCTTTTGACGTAAGTGAAGAACGGACTATCATATCCGGGTATCCAAGAAATTATATTGCCCTTTCAGATGATCCACTAAATTATATTCCACATAACGAACATTACCACTATGAAATGGTCCGGTCGTTTAAAGAGAGTGGCTATAGAATAATAGGATATTTTCCAACCTTCAGGGATAAAAAGGAAACATTGATCTTTGGAACTGATCAATACAACGAGATATTATCTTTCCTAGATCTTTGTGAAAATTTAAAAATAAAAGTAATAGGTAAATTTCATTTTGCAGGCAAAAATGATAGGTGTATAAAAGAGATCGACGCCCATAAGGCCTTTCTGAATTTGCCATCTGACAATGATTTATACACTTTCATTGAACAAATTGATTTGCTCATTACCGATTATTCATCAATATATTTTGATTTTCTTTTATACAATAAACCAATTATCTTCTTTCCATATGATCTAAAATACTATATTGAAGAAGATAGGGGGATGATCTTTAAGTACGATGAATATACCCCCGGACCCAAAGCATATGATCTGAAAGAATTGACCGATCTGCTTAAAGATGGATACGAAAAATTCGAAGGGTATTACCGGGATTCTTATTCAAAGACTGCCGGATCGCTGAAAATATCAATATTTGATAATCCTGAAGCAATGGGGATAGAGCATCTATGGAACAACATAATAACGAAATAATTGAGATCAAATAACCATAAAATATTATTTTGGCTGGCTTTTTATATCGTGAATACAAAATAAAAAATTATGAGCAGAGGTAGTTGTCATGAAAAGAGTAATTACATATGGTACATTTGATCTGCTCCATTATGGGCATATCAATCTGCTTCAAAGAGCAAAGGCTTTAGGGGACTATCTTATTGTAGCGCTGTCAACCGATGAATTTAATTGGAATTCAAAAAACAAAAAAACTTATTTCCCGTATGAAGTCAGAAAGAAGCTGCTGGAATCCATACGTTATGTAGATTTAGTTATTCCGGAAGAAAACTGGGAACAAAAAATTACAGATGTGCAGCTTTACAAAATTGATACTTTTGTTATAGGTGCTGACTGGGAAGGAAAGTTTGATTTTCTAAAAGATTACTGTGATGTAGTCTATTTGCCAAGAACTCCAGAAATTTCTACAACACAGATCAAGAATGATCTAAAAAATAAAAACTGACACAAGAATTTATTAATTTCAAGTATTTCATATAAACCGAGTACATATTTACTTACAAGTAATCATACGGGGCTGATTGAATTGCTAAAAAAAGAAATAACTTTTATTTACATGGATAAATCTGAAGAACAGAATTTTAAGCCAATATATAATGAAGCTATTAATAGGGGATATAAGGCAAAATTTACTACTAATAAATTTGAAAGATGTAACATTGGCTTTTACTGCCAGCACAATAATTTCCCGCAGTTCAGTAAGTTTTCCGTCATTATGCTTCACGATATAATACAAGGATATTCCCGTTGGCCGGACATCTGGTTCCTTGAACCCTGGGACAAATACGACATAGGTATTCTCCCGGGAAAACAATGGACTGAGATGTGGGAATATTCTTCAAGGTTTTTTTACGCAAAGACCCAAAAAGGTGTGTATGAGGTCGGATGGCCAAAATCAGATGTTGTAAATGATATTGATGTTGATGAGACAAAAAAAGAGCTTACTGTACGTTATAACTATGATCCTGATAAACCGACTGTCCTCTATGCACCTGCGTGGGAAAATGATGGCAAACAGGATGAATTTGTCAAAGCAATGCTAGATTTAGATGTTAATATTTTAGTAAAACAAGCTGCAGTCAATCCCGATATTTTCCCCGAACAGTTTAGCAACATTGAAGCAATGAAATTATTACACAAAGACATTGACAGGGTGATTATACTAGATCCTTCAACAAACATAATAAATGCAATTTCAGTATCAGATATTCTTGTATCAGAAGAATCAAGCACGATGTGCGAAGCAATAATGATGGGTATACCGGCGATCTCTGTTTCAAACTGGCTTATCCCCGATGTTACGCCAAGCAGGTTCCCCAAAAATGATTATCCTTTTGTAATTAAAACTCAAAAGGAAAATCTTTCAGATAGCGTTACGGAAGTAATAAGAAATTATAAACAACATAAGGATTTTGCTTTAAATTACAGCAGAAGGAATTTTGCTAACATCGGAAGTGCATCTAAGATCATTATGGATATTATTGACTCATATGTCGAAGAAAAACAGCCACAGATAAAGCCATTAAAACCCAATAAAACTGATCAGAAATTAGACTGTAAAACTTATATAAGACATATGCTAAACCGTTTTAAGATCGAAATCGTGCATAATTATTCAGTAAACAATAAATTGATCAAAATGCTATATAAAATTTATCGAATGACGAAGATTTAAAANNTATTCAGAGTCTTAACTGAGGTTTGTAGTTTTATCTTTAGTATATTGACTTTTTCAATAATATCAAGAATGCTTATAAAAGAAGACTACGCAATAGTAAATCAAACACTTTCGTTGGCAATATTAATTACGCCTATTATCTTATTAAGACTAAATAGTACATTTTGTGTATTTTTGGCTCCTATTAAAAATAAACAAACTCAAATATCAAGATATATTTCGATGTTTCTTCTGACGCTTCCCTTTTGTATCGGTTTATGGCTATTTTTGACAGTAAATTCATCGTACATGTCAAAGCTATTGTTTGCCGATGAAAAATATAATAAGTATTTAATATTGATAGCAACTTATTTTGTGTTATGTTCATGGTCGACTTTTTCAATAGAATTTTTTAGAGGCCTTACGAGATTAAAAACTTCAACTTTTTTTGTTTTATTGCGTACCGTTTTGATAAGTGCAAGTTTGGTCACTTTGGCTTATGGAATAAATATATTAAACTTATATACGGTTTTGCTGTGTTATTGTCTTGTCGAATTTTGTGTGTTATTGTCAACCATATTATATATATTCTATGTTTTTTATGGCACTAAGATCGTTGTTGATTTTAATTCTTTGAAGGATCATCTCTCTTTTGCTTTACCTTTGATTCCATATACCGTTATGTCCTGGGCTAATATCGGCCTCAGCAGAATCATTCTTAATCATTTAATGGCGCTTAAGGATGCGGCAATATACGGGTTTAATTATAGTGTGGTAACTAAGATCTTTTTCCTTAATACAGTAATTGGTTATATTATTTACCCTTATATATCAAGATTTTGGGGAGAAAATAATAGTGAGAAAGTTAAGACATACCTTCAAAAGAGTATAAACGTAGGCATTGTTTTATCTTTCCCGATGGCTTCAGGTACGATAATAACAGCTCCAACGATTGTAAGCATATTAGCCGGAAGTAACTTTACTGCTGACAGGATTTTGATCGCTATAATAAGTGTCTCTATGATTTTTCAGCTTTTGTCAAATATACATTCCTACTTGATCGATCTATCAAGAAAAACAATGTGGTATAACTTTATATTTTTTATTACAAGTGTTTTCAGTGTTTTAATATCTTTTGCCACTATTCCAATCTTAGGGATATACGGTGCTGCTTTTGCGTTATTGGTAACTTCAATTCTTCAGGCATTATTAACGATATATATTGGTACAAAAAATGCAAATATAAATATTGGGATCGATTATATTTTTATATTCAAAGCCCTATCTTCTACAATAATAATGTCAGTTTTGCTGACTTATGTATATCAAAATAGTGGTGTGTTGAATTTTATTATATCTTTTGTATCTGGTATGTTATTTTATTTTCTGTCGCTTTGTTTATTGTCGAAAATTACAAATACTAGTATTTGGCCGTAGTGTTACACTCATAAGTTTTGTCTATCTTTTTTAAATCTTCAAATGTATCTATCTCGGATATATCATTAAAAGAACATTCGCGTACGTCGATATTATATTCCGTAATGAAATACTCCAGTGCAACTTGATCCCAGAATCTTTCTTTTCCTCCTGGCATTTCATACGTCTCTTTAATATGTTCTGCCAGTTTCTTCCCGTCTGATCTGCTCCAATGAGAAATGCCAAACATATGATAACAGTTCCTTCCTCCTAACCCAATATTTGTCACCCTCCCTTTCTGATCTGTTTTTAGACACCAGTCATCTGTTTTGTCTACTTTGACCCCCAGATAATTAGATGAATATTGGTATGGAGTTATCAAACTCTTATTCATCAAGTATAGATCTGACTCAAATACATATGCATTAGAAAACATGTATCTGACACAGAGAGCTGAAGATATATTGTTTGATTCGAGGTAGGCCGGGTTCTCAACAAAGTTGATCATAGGATATTTGTAGAGCAGTTGGTCGAACTGTTCTGACAGATAACCTCTTACAATGGTAATGTCACTTATTCCGGCAGCCAATACGGCATCCAGCAGCGTATCAATTATCCTCGTTCCGTGTACTCTTACGAGTGGTTTAGGTGTGTTGAAAGTTATTGGTACAAGTCTGGAACCAAAACCAGCTGCCAAAAAAATTGCCTTTTGTACTTTATAGGGTTCCATTGCATTTACTCCAGCATCAGTAACATTATTGGCAATTATTAAGCCAGACTCTTTTAATTTTCTTACTTCATTATTGACTGTTCCCAAAGCGAGTCCGGTGTTCTCTGCAATCTCTCTTTGTGTGATTTTTCCCATTCTCTTTTTTGCTAATAGTAAATTTAATATTTGAAATTGATTGCGATTAATTGGAGGAATCAACTTAAGCACCGCCTTTAATGATCAATAATCGTTATTAGCACTAGTAGTGCTTAACGTTTCATAATTTAAGAAATATCTGAATACGTATGCACAACATTTCGCAATTATATTAACACTTAGGATGAGCAGTGAGATAAATGCCGCGCTTTCCATCAGAAGCTGTGACTCGAACTGTGTAATGAGAAGAGCAACGGGTTTGGGTGCAGGCGGAGCGAGAAATGAAACAGCAGAGATTGTCATCATTGAGTTTACAAAAAAATAAACAAACGCTTCAATCAATGACGCTTTGATTTGAGGGATAAAAACA
>DMWH01000237.1:0-1574 GCA_003483345.1 Clostridiales bacterium
TTTGTAATGACTATCTCAGGCAAAAGGACCGTGAATTGACAAAACTCTGGAAAGCGCAAGCACCGAAGGGGCAATTCCAAAGGAAGAAACTCTCAGGTATAACAACAGGGCAGGAGGCAGGATATATTTGATTTTGCTTTCTGCCCTTATTTTTAACAGGTGAAAAAAATGATTATTACGAACAATGATTGGGTATTAAATAAATACAAAGACATCTATAATGTTGTTTATATCGACGGTACATTTAAAGATGTTTTGATTGCAGTTAGAGACAAAATACATATTGGCCATGAACTTTTGACACATCCCTTAGGCAGCAGCGTTAAACCAAGCGAAACCCCTTATAAATCTGTAATAGTTTCAGACAACAAAAATTATACAAGCTTTGATTCAATTTATATGATTGAAAATGCAATAATTACATATGATAAGTTTAATAAAGATAAATTAAAATTAATCAGCGATAAAGTAAAAGAAGATTTAAAATTGATTGATTTAACAGTGCTGGAAAGCGCGTTAGATATATAACTCTTTAAAAAACTAATGGAGGTGAAGATTTTGAAATTAGAATTAGGCTATATTTTTATTAAGGATATTCAGTTTTCTGATGTATCCAAGGTAGAAAACGGTACGTTGTACGTTAACAAGGAAGAAGTAAAAGCATTAATTCTAGAAGATCAAAATTTCAAAACAGCAGATGTAGAACTGGCAAAGCCGGGAGAAAGTGTTCGCATAATGCCTGTTAAAGATGTTATTGAGCCAAGAGTTAAGGTTGAAGGCCCCGGAGGCATATTCCCGGGAATGGTTAGCAAAGTAGATACTGTAGGCTCAGGCAAAACAAATGTTTTGAAGGGTGCAGCTGTTGTAACTACAGGCAAAATAGTAGGTTTCCAAGAAGGTATCATTGATATGAGCGGAACGGGAGCCGAATATACACCTTTTTCCAAGCTTAACAACTTAGTTATAATTTGCGAGCCTATTGACGGATTAAAGCAGCACGAGCATGAAAAAGCCCTAAGATTTGCAGGATACAAGGTAGCATTATATCTTGGAGCTCTTGCAAAGGATTTAACTCCTGATGAAGTTGAAGTATTTGAAACACCTAATTTGGTTGAAGGGATAAAAATGTATCCCGAACTACCAAGAGTAGCTTATGTATTCATGCTGCAAAGTCAAGGTCTTTTGCATGATACTTATGTTTATGGAGTTGATGCAAAACAAACATTAACAACCATGATTTATCCTACCGAAGTTATGGATGGCGCAATCGTAAGCGGTAACTGTGTTTCTGCATGCGATAAGAATACTACATATCATCATTTAAACAATCCTATCATATATGATTTGTTTAAAGAACATGGCAAGACCTTGAATTTTGTCGGAGTAATCATAACTAACGAAAATGTTTATCTTGCCGATAAGGAAAGATCATCCAACTGGAGTGCAAAACTTGCGGGATTTCTTGGTGTTGACGGTGTTATTGTATCAGAAGAAGGATTTGGAAATCCTGATACGGACTTGATAATGAACTGTAAGAAAATTGAAGCTAAAGGTATTAAAACAGTTCTTGTTAC
>DMWH01000237.1:1684-7902 GCA_003483345.1 Clostridiales bacterium
GAATTGCAGGTTATTACAGGTGCTACTAATGAAATGGGCTTCAATAAACTTAGTGCAAGATAGGAAGGAGGAGAAAATAATGCTAAAAGTAGTTCATTATATTAATCAATTCTTTGCCAATGTAGGCGGAGAAGAAATGGCTCACATTCCTGCTGAAGTAAGAGAAGGTGTAGTAGGACCGGGTCTTGCATTTCAACAAGCATTTAAGGATGAAGCAGAAATTGTAGCAACAATTATATGCGGAGACTCATATTTCAACGAGAATATGGATGAAGCCAAAAATACCATAATTGAAATGGTCAAGAAATACAACCCGGATTTATTTATTGCAGGACCGGCATTTAATGCTGGCAGATACGGTGTAGCTTGCGGCGCTATTTCAAAGACAGTTAAGGATGAATTGAATATCCCTGTTATAACGGGAATGTATGTGGAAAATCCCGGAGCAGATATGTTTAAAAACGACATCTATATAGTATCTACAAAAAATTCTGCTGCAGGAATGAGAGATGCTGTTAAGAAAATGGCTCCATTAGGACTTAAACTTGCAAAGGGAGAAAAAATCGGCGCATCAATAGAAGAAGGCTACATACCAAGCGGTAAAAGAGTTAATTTCTTTGAAAAAGAAAGAGGCTCAACAAGAGCTGTTAAAATGCTTCTTGCAAAATTAAACAACAAAGAATTTGAAACAGAATTTCCAATGCCTGATTTTGACAGAGTACCTCCAAATCCGGCTATAAAAGATATTACAAAAGCAAAAATTGCATTGGTTACTTCCGGAGGAATTGTTCCGAAAGGAAATCCTGACCATATTGAATCATCAAGTGCTTCTAAATACGGTAAATATGATATCGAAGGAGTTATGGATTTAACCGAAGAAACATATCAGACAGCTCACGGCGGATATGACCCTGTTTATGCAAATTTAGACCCTGATAGAGTATTGCCTGTTGATATTATGAGAGAATTTGAAAAGGAAGGCAAAATAGGAAGTCTTCACAGATATTTCTATACCACGGTTGGTAACGGAACTGCCGTAAAGAGTGCTAAAGGTTTTGCCGAAAAATATGTAAAAGAACTTATAGCTGACGGAGTTGATGCAGTTATACTCACATCTACCTGAGGTACCTGTACACGTTGCGGTGCAACGATGGTAAAAGAAATCGAAAGAGCGGGAATTCCTGTGGTACATATGTGTACTATAGTTCCTATTTCATTAACTGTTGGAGCTAACAGAATTGTTCCGACAATAGCAATACCTCACCCCTTGGGGAATCCTTCATTGTCTATAGAAGAAGAAAAAGAAATAAGAAGAAAATTGCTGACAAGAGCATTAAAAGCTTTAGAAACTGAAGTTACAGAGCAAACTGTATTCGAAAAGTAAACAGATGACCCAAATCTTTGATTTGTAGTCAGTCGCTTATCCTGATCTAAAGTGAAGGATCTCAGCAATATGCGTGAGATTCTTCACTTAGCTCATAATTATTATGTGTTACCACACCACGATAAATGAATACGCTTTGTCATCTCGAACCTAAGCGAAGGTTCTAAGAATTTATAAAATGAGAACCTTCAAGCTAATGTTCTCTGAATGACATGCAGCTTATTCATTGCAATGGCATTAGAAATAAATTTGCGAATAAAAGCAGTATGTATATAATTACCAATTTAATATTAGACAGAAAAGAGGTGGAATATGAGTAAAGTTTATGATGTATTGATTATCGGAGCAGGTCCGGCAGGATTATCAGCCGGTATTTATGCGGGAAGAGCAAGGCTTAGTACATTAATTATTGAAAAAGAAAAAGATGGAGGGCAAATTGTTCTCACATCAGAAGTTGAAAATTATCCCGGGTGTTTAGAAGGAGAATCAGGACCTACATTAGTTGACAGGATGGCTGAACAGGCTAAGCATTTCGGCGTAGAAAAAGTATATGATGAAATTGTGGAAGTGAAGCTTGAAGGCAAAGAAAAAATACTTATCGGCAAAAAGGGAGAATACAAAGGCAAAGCAGTAATAATAGCAAGCGGTGCTACATCAAGGCCTATCGGATGTCCCGGAGAAAAAACATACACAGGCAAAGGGGTATCATACTGTGCAACTTGCGATGCTGCTTTCTTTGAAGATTTAGAAGTATTTGTAGTGGGCGGCGGCGATACTGCTGTTGAAGAAGCTTTGTACTTAACTAAGTTTGCAAGAAAAGTATCAATTATTCACAGAAGAAATGAGCTTAGAGCTGCCAAATCGATTCGAGAAAAAGCGGAAGCAAATCCCAAAATACATTTTATCTGGGATTCGGTAGTAAAGGAAATAAAAGGTGATGGTATTGTCAATTCAATAGTTTTAGAAAATGTTAAAACTAAGGAATTGACGGAAATAGTTGCCGATGAAGATGATATGACATTCGGTATTTTTGTATTCATTGGTTATGAGCCAAAAACTAAAATATTTGAAGGAATATTAGATATCGAAAATGGATACCTTGTAACCGACGATAATATGAAAACAAATATCGAAGGTGTTTTTGCAGCCGGCGATGTCAGAGTTAAAAGCTTACGGCAGGTTGTTACTGCGGCAGCTGACGGAGCAATAGCTGCAGTTCAGGCAGAAAAATATATTGAAACACTGTAGGAGGTATGCTATGTTAGTGTTGGATAAAACAAATTTCGAAACAGAAGTATTACAGGGCGAAGGATACATATTTGTTGACTTTTTCGGAGACGGATGTGCTCCCTGTGAAGCCTTAATGCCTCATGTTGAAAAACTTGCGGAAAAATATGGTGATAAATTAAAATTTACTAAATTGAATACTACCAAAGCAAGAAGGGTAGCTATTGGACAAAAGGTATTAGGTTTACCTGTAATTGCAATATATAAGGATGGAGAAAAAATTGAAGAATTGGTTAAAGATGATGCAACTCCTGAAAATATAGAAGCAATGATTCAAAAATACATTTAAATATACAAAATAATATAGGAGGAAATTATGAGCTTATTAGAGAACAAGAAAATTATCATAATAGGCGACAGAGATGGAATACCCGGTCAGGCAATTGAAGAATGTGTAAAAACTGCCGGCGGCGAAATTGTATTCTCATCCACAGAATGCTTTGTCTGAACTAGCGCAGGTGCAATGGATTTGGAAAATCAAAAAAGGGTTAAAGAATTTGCTGAAAAGTATGGCCCGGAAAATATAGTGGTTATACTTGGAGCAGCAGAAGGCGAAGCAGCAGGTCTTGCTGCAGAAACCGTAACAAACGGAGACCCTACTTTTGCAGGTCCATTGACAGGAGTTCAGTTGGGACTCAGCGTATTTCATATTTGCGAACCGGAAATCAAAGAGCTGGTTGATGAATCAGTATATGATGAACAAGTGGGTATGATGGAAATGGTATTGGATGTTGATGACATAATTAGTGAAATGACTGCAATAAGAGAAGAATTTTCTAAGTACNNAAATAGAACATGAAAAAATTTGCTTCGTAGAACCTGCGAAGCAAATTTTGAATACGAACAATTATTTGGAATGATGTGGATCATCATTAAAATTTATATAAAGGAGGTTTTTATGAACAGTGTAATTTTAGGAAGCAGTTACATAATGGTTTTTGCACCTGATATGGTTATTAATAACGGTACTACACAGACAACCGAAAGAACGGTAAATCCAAATTCCGAGTATTTAAAGGAAATTAGAAATCATCTGAGAACGTATGAACAAGTCGTAAGTTATTTGCCTAATCAAACATATATAGGAAATATTACACCTGATGAATTAAGCAAATATGAAATGCCTTGGTTTGACAAGCCTTTGGAAGGAGCGACAAGAGAAGGTAAATTCGGTGAAATTATGCCTCAGGATGAATTTATAGTTCTTATGCAAATCTGTGATGTATTTGATTTAGTTAAACTTGAAAAACAATTCGTTTCCGCTGTTAAAGCAAAACTTATGAATCATCCTCTTATTGACGATAGTTTAATAGGAAGAATCAAAGAAGGAGAAGAGTTTGATACAATAAAAAAATATGTGGAAGCAGAGCATGCCGAGCCTATATATAATAATGGAGCGCTGGTAGGATGCGTTAAAAGGGCGCATGATATTGATATCAACTTAAGCGGACATGTAATGTTTGAAAATCTTGTATCAAAAGCTTCAAATGTTCTTGCTTTATTACATCTTATAAGCAAAAACAACATAAACAAAGAAGAAATTGAATACATCATCGAATGCAGCGAAGAAGCATGCGGCGATATGAACCAAAGAGGCGGAGGAAATTTTGCAAAGTCATGTGCTGAAGTAGCAGGACTCGTTAATGCTACCGGTTGTGATACAAGAGGTTTTTGCGCAGCCCCTACTCATGCTATAGTAGAAGCTGCAGCATTGGTAAAAGCAGGAGTATTCAAAAAAGTTATTGTATCTGCAGGGGGTAGCACTGCAAAATTAGGAATGAACGGTAAGGACCACATTAAAAAAGGATACCCCATATTAGAGGATACCATTGGCGGGTTTGCTGTGCTGATAGGCGAAAATGACGGTGTGAATCCGGAAATTAATCTTGACCTTGTGGGAAGACACACTGTAGGAACAGGCTCATCTCCTCAGGCAGTTATAACATCCTTAGTATCTTCATTAGATAAAGCAGGAATGAAAATAACGGATGTAGACAAATATTCTGTAGAAATGCAGAATCCTGAAGTAACAAAACCTGCCGGAGCGGGAGATGTTCCTTTGGCAAATTATAAAATGATAGGTGCATTGGCAGTAAAACGCGGGGATATAGACAGAAAGGAATTGGAGAATTTTACGGCTAAACATGGTATGACAGGCTGGGCTCCTACTCAGGGTCACATACCTTCAGGTGTTCCGTACCTTGGATTTTGCAGAGAAGATATACTTTCCGGCAAAATTAAAAACGCCATGATAGTTGGTAAGGGAAGCTTATTCCTTGGAAGAATGACTAATTTATTTGACGGTGTATCCTTTATTATTGAAGCAAATAAAGGAGGTCAGAAAGAAACGTCCGCAATTTCAGAGGAACAGATAAAGAATTTAATTGCCAAGGCATTAAAGGATTTTGCTTCAAATCTGTTAAACGAACAGGAGTGAAGATATGTCTGAAAAATTAGTAAAACAAACAATAGGTAATATTTTTAACCAATTAGCCGATACTTTAATAAGCGGTGAGTATGGTCAAAAGCCAAAGGTTGCGGTTACCGCATTGGGAAGTGAGCATGGAGAAGATGAAGTTTACAAAGCTGGTATTAATTCATTAAAGTTTGGAATTGATACAACAGTAATCGGCTCAAAGCCTAATGAAAGTGTCAATACAGAAGTTGTAAATTCGGAAGACGATGCTCATAAAAAAATGGAAGAATTGCTTGATAAGGGCAGTGTTGATGCAGCCGTTACAATGCATTATCCGTTTCCAATAGGAGTATCCACCGTTGGAAGAATCATAACTCCCGGTAAAGGAAAAGAAATGTTTATTGCTACGACAACCGGAACTTCTTCAACAGACAAGGTTGAAGGAATGGTTAAGAATGCTGTCTATGGAATAATTACAGCTAAAGCTTGCGGAATAAAAAACCCGACGGTTGGAATTTTAAACGTAGATGGTGCCAGACAAACGGAAATAGCACTAAACAAGCTTAAAAATAAGGGCTATGAAATAAACTTTGCTGAATCCAAAAGATCAGACGGGGGAGCTGTTATGCGAGGCAATGACTTGCTTATGGGTTCTTGTGATGTTATGGTTATGGATTCTCTTACAGGCAATCTGATGATTAAAATATTTTCTTCCTATACTACGGGAGGAAGTTATGAATCCTTGGGTTATGGATATGGTCCCGGTATTGGAGAAAATTTCAATAAATTGATACTTATTATCTCCAGGGCTTCCGGTGCTCCATTAATTGAAGGAGCCATAAGGTTTGCAGGTGAACTGATAAAAGGCAACTGCCTGCAGATAGCAAAAGAAGAATTCAACAATGCCAAAAAAGCAGGTTTGGACGAAATATTATCAGAAATAAAAGCATCTAAAAAGTCAACCGCGGAAGAAGCAGAAATTGTTGCTCCTGTAAAAGAAGTTGTAACTTCCCAAATATCCGGAATTGAAATTATGGACCTTGAAGATGCGGTTAAATTGTTGTGGAAAAACGGTATTTATGCTGAAAGCGGAATGGGATGCACAGGACCGATAATTTTGGTAAATGAAGC
>DMWH01000290.1:0-2187 GCA_003483345.1 Clostridiales bacterium
TCCTGTAACCTATGAAGAATTTTGTATATTTTTGAGCAGGACTTTAAATTATTTGGAAAATGTCAACAAGCAAAGCAAAATACAAACATCAAACAAAATTCTCTATTATGATTTTACGAATGTAGACTTATGGGCATTGGATTTTGTAAAAGACATTTACGAGCGGGGTTTATTGAAAGATATACAACCCTTACAAAGACTCAGTAGAAAAACAGCTCCTTTATTAATTGAAGACATATTGACAGATAGCGATAAATATTTAGATATTGATATAAATATGGTATTTTCCGACTTGGGAAATCTTAATGAAGAAGAGATTTCTGCAGTTAAAAAAGCCTACGTTAACGGAATAATATCCGGTAAAGACATTAAAGCCTTTTGCCCGGATGAATATTTAACCAGGGCAGAAGCCACAGTAATAATGTCTAACATAATAAAAAAATATATCCGTTAATACTGCAGCTTCTCCATTGCTATGAATAACATTTTTGTCATTCTGAGAGCATTAGCTCGAAGAATCTCATATATTTGGGGACACACCTTGAAAGCATGACCCGCAAAAGGTACATCTCAAGGTGTGTCCCCATATTATATGATTTTCGCTACTCTATGGATGATATTTTTCTTTCAATATTGTGGAACCTTATATCATAAATTCTTGCAAATTCCTTTGTCTCTTTATTATAAACAACAGGGGATCTGTTTCTGTTAAGAAGCTTTACAATTCGGTATACGTCAATCCATATTTCTGCCAATGCTTCCTTTTGAGACTCATCAAAAACTAACTGCATTCCAAAATGAAGATGAGGAGTCCTTATGTTGTTGACATTTTCTTTTCGTGAATAACCGGTCATCCCTAGATATCCGATAACATCTCCTGCTAATACGATATCTCCTTCCTTAAGAGTCTTGACATAAGGGTGATCCTTCCGCAAGTGAGCATAATAGTAGTACCTTTTGTTATCCAGGCTGCGTATTCCTATTCGCCATCCGCCGTATTGATTCCAGCCTAATGCTTCGATTCGTCCTGATTCAACAGCAATAATGGGAGTACCTATCGAACCTACCAAGTCATTTCCCAAATGAACTCTTCGGAAACCGTAGCTGCGGGAGTTCCCGAAATCATCATAATGTCCGTAATGGTATCCTCCCGCTATTGGTGAAAATGCTTTTAATCCGTATTTTTTAACCCAAACCTTTTCTCCTGTGTCTTCATCTTTAACCTGTATTTCAAAAGGACCTACAAATCCTTCCAACACAGCCTTGTATGCCTCATAGTAGTAATTGTAATGTTTGAGATCCTTGGTCATGCTTTCGATGGTTTCACCGCTTTTTAGTCTGTTTATTAATTTATCCATGTCTTTAGCTTTATACCGAGAAAAAAAATCACCTCCATATCTTGTTCCAAGATAAGCTAGTATTTCAATCCAATCCAATTTAACTTCCTCATCAAGACTGTTTATATCAGCCCTTAAAGCTTTATCCATGGCTTCATAGGAAACTCTGAAATCTACCCACTTTATAAAATCCTTCTCTTCATCTGCAGAAACAGATTGAGTCTTATTCATAAATAAATAAATTGCCAATACAACAAATATAATAGCAAAAAAAATCAATAAAGATTTCCATTTAATTCTAATAATCATAATTACCTCAAATATTATAATATAGCCATACCTATATAAATATTATGCAAATAATGAGTGGATAGAACCTTAGAAAGTATTTGTAAAACTAATGCTTTTATGATAGTATTAATTGATTGATTGTAGTTCATGTACACCGGGAGGACGAATGAAACTGAAATTCTGTTCGCTATATAGCGGAAGCAGTGGAAACTGCCAATATATCAAGACAAAAAATACAACTATTATTGTTGATGCAGGATTAAGCGGAAAAAGAATTCAGCAGGAAATTGTAAATATAGGGGAAGATCCGAATAAGATAGATGCCATATTTATAACGCATGAACATATTGACCATATTCAAGGTGCAGGAATAATGTCAAGACGATTAAATATTCCCATTTATGCCAATGAAGAAACATGGGAAGCAATGAGCTCATTAATTGGTGATATAAAATCATGTAATATTAAAATTTTGGATGGCATCACACAGATAGGTGATTTAACAATCAAGTCATTTGACATATCCCACGATGCAGCACATCCGGTAGGTTTCAATATA
>DMWH01000290.1:2306-2701 GCA_003483345.1 Clostridiales bacterium
TAACTTTCCCGAGCTTGCCTATAAGACGGTAGAATCAATATTATTGGAAGATTCCATCGAAGTAAATCCGGGTATCTGCCTTGATTTAACATACCGGGATAAATCAAGCAAAGTATATGAAATATAGGTGAATCATGAAAGAAAAGTATGAAGAAATATTTGCATGCATGGAGCATGTGGAGCAGGCAATAGATGATTATGTGAATTATAAGGAAGCTGCTCCTCAATTGATTAAGACAGATAAAAAAGAAAAATGCAGCTATTGTAAAAAAAATGCCGAATATATAATAAAATAATACTTGAATTAGGTTATTTCAAGTGCTATAATGTATAAGCTATCCTGCCCTTGGCGAACAAGGGCCAAAAGTCCGAAGGAGGTGACTCAAATGAGAAAA
>DMWH01000036.1 GCA_003483345.1 Clostridiales bacterium
ACGGTAAAAGCAAATAAAGGTGTTATAATTGCAACAGGTGGTTTTTCTAAGAATGCTCAATTGGTTATTGAATATCGAAATGCAGAAAAATGGCCATTACTGGATGAAAATTCTGTATCAACAAATATGGACAGTATCCGTGGGGAAGGAATTATCATGGCACGAGAAATCGGAGCTGACGTTGTTGATATGGATCAAATGCAGTTTTTATACTTAGGACAGCCAAAGACGGGGCTATTATCAGGCGTATTTAATGTTTCAGCAGAAGTGACTGTTTTCGTTAATAAAGAAGGCAAGAGATTTGTAGCAGAAGATGCTCGTCGAGATGTAATCAGTTCGGCCGTATTCGCCCAAGAAGACGGAATGATGTATATGCTTCATAGTGCAGAATCATTAAGCGACCCGGCAAATCAACTCAATATTGACGGTATTCCGATGAAGGAATTGTTGGATATCGGAGCTTATGGCTGGAAACAGGGCGATACATTGGAGGAACTTGCTAAGGAAATAGGAGTGCCTGCTGAAAATCTTGTACAAACAATAGCAGAATACAACAAAGCAGTTGATACTAAGAATGATCCTTTCGGAAGAACATTATTAAATGTGAAAATGGAGAAAGGACCCTTCTATGCAATTCCGAGAGTGCCCGCTCTGCACCACACTATGGGCGGATTGCGCATCGATACCTTGGCTCGTGTATTAGATACTAAGGGAGAACCTATCCCGGGATTATATGCCGGTGGTGAAGTAACCGGTGGAATCCACGGCGGCAATAGATTAGGCGGTAATGCAGTAACTGATACGGTTGTATTTGGTCGTCTTGCAGCACAATCAGCAGTTGACGGAAAATGAGATAAAAAAAGTTTCACATAATATCCTCCACTTATACAGATTCAATAGATCTGTAGATAATCTTATTTAAGAACAGACCCGGGATTAACCCGGGTCTATTCTAATATTATATTAATATTGAAGAGTAACTTTTTATTTAACTGTTATTGATTTCTTTATTTCAGCTGATTTATATATAGCATCGGTTACCAGCTGTACCTTATATCCATCTTGTATATCCGGATATGCTTTTGTATTATTGGCAACGGCATCAATAAAATCAAATATGCTTGCTATATGGTATCTTGTCCATGCGATATTTACTCTTGGAGGCGGGAAAGAAGCAGCTTTGCCATATTTTTGAGTTGTTTCTATAGCCTTAAAACCGCTAAAACCGCCTATTGGAGATTTTTCATCTTCATTATTAAAATAGTATATGACATTTGGATTTTCATGAGTAAATTTAATGGCTCCTTTTTCTCCATATATTTCAAATGTTAAATCTATTCCTGAGCCTGCGGCTACTTGAGAAAGAAGCAGTGTTCCCATTTTATCTCCGCTATAAAGCTGAACATTAAGTATATCTTCTATTTCTACATCTACCGTTTTGTCCGTTCCCAATAAAAGTCTTTTCTTGAAATGTGTTCTTTTATCAGCATATACTTCGTCAATATCTCCAATCAAGTAGTGGATTAAATCAATTGCATGAGTTCCTAATGCGTATAAAACTCCGCCGCCGGATTTTTCTTTTGTTGACTGCCAGCTGATAGGTCTGTTGGGGTCCAGGAATTCACTTCCGTAATACTTAAAATTAAAGTGAATTATATTGCCTATTTTACCTTCATCTATTATCTGTTTTGCCCTCATGATTGCAGGAACGAATCTATACTCAAAAGTAATTCTGCTTGTTTTGTTATAATTATATTTTTTATATGCCTCCATTACCTCATTTGCTGATTCAATATCAGCGGCTAAAGGTTTTTCGCAATATATATGCTTACCGGCCTTAATTGCTTCAATCAAAATTTCTTTATGTAAAAAATTCGGTACACAAATATCTATAACATCTACATTTTCATCATTTATTAGGCTCTTGTAATCCGGATAAATCTTTTCGAATTTTATGGGAAAACTTGTTTTACTTGTCTTTGAAACAGCATACATATTAACATTCACGTCCGTATTATAATAATATTTCATAATATCATAGCACATTGTGTGCATCTTTCCCATGTAACCAAATCCAATCATCCCTACATTAATATTTTTCATCCTTTTCTCCTCCATATAGTTATAAATTTCAACGCATTCATTAAAAATATTATACAAACGATTGCAGAAATAATCAAGGGATTCATCTAATTGAAAAATAATAGTTTCGGATTATATTAGCAGGGTATAAATAATGTATCTCAATATTAAAATATAAGGAGGTTTTATGAAGTTAAAAGGGAAGACTGCAGTCGTAACAGGCGCAAGTTCAGGAATGGGAAGAGAAATTGCATATTATTTTGCCAAGGAAGGTGCTAATGTTGTAGCAGTAGCACGTCGTGCCGAAAGGTTGAATGAACTGGTTGAACAAACTAAAGATTTTGAAGGTAGCGTTATAGCATATTCTGCAGATATAACAAATAGTCAAAAAGTAAATGAGATGATTGATGAGGCAATTAAACAGTTTGGCAGAATGGATATTCTGGTTAACAATGCAGGCATTATGGATGATATGAGTGCGGTTGGCGATGTAAATGATGAAATGTTTGATAAGGTATTTAATTTAAATGTAAAAACCATATTATATTCTATGAGAAAGGCTGTAAAACATTTTGAAGAAATTGGCGGAGGAGTAATAATTAATATTTCCTCTATTGCCGGATTGTACGGTGGTGCTGCAGGAGCTACATATACGGCAAGCAAACATGCAGTGGTAGGTTTAACCAAAAATACGGCATTTATGTATGCTTTGAAGAATATAAGGTGCAACGCAATATGTCCCGGAGCCGTAGCGACGGAAATAGGCAATTCTGAATTTATGAAGAATATTAATATGGAAGGTGTACAACGAACGGGAATAGGGATGCCGCTTAATCCTCGAACAGGTGAACCAAGTGAAATTGCAAAAGTCGCAGTGTTTTTAGCCAGCGATGATGCATCGTTTGTAAATGGACAATGTATTGCCGTTGATGGCGGCTGGAGGGCTTACTAAATTTATTTGACAAGATTGCTGCAAAAAATTACAGATGAAAATGTATATCATTATAATAAAAGTAATATTCAAATATTTCTTGAATATTGCTTTTATTTTAATATATGTTATTATAGTTTAAGAAAAACAGATGAAATATATATTTGGAAGGGATTGAAAATGATTAGGTCAGCTGAACAAGAGTTATATAATATATTAGAACAACTAAATATTAAATATAAAAGATATGAGCATAAACCTGTATATACTGTCGAAGAAGCAGACAATTTGGATATTGATATTCCGGGACAACACTGCAAAAATTTATTTTTAAGAAATAAAAAAGGGAATATTCATTATCTTGTTATTGCAGATTCACAAAAACATATAGATTTGAAATTATTATCGAAAGAAATAGGGTCTTCAGGTCTATCCTTTGCATCCGAAGAAAGATTATATAAATATTTGGGACTTAAAGCTGGCTCAGTAAGTCCTTTTGGTTTAATAAATGATATAGAAAGAAAAGTAATAGTTTTAATCGATAGAAAACTAACCGATAAAAGTATTGTAAATTTCCATCCGAATGTAAATACTGCAACTATTGGTGTTTCTTATAACGACCTGGAAAAATTTATAAAATGGCATGAAAACAGATTTATTTATATAGATTGAGTCAATAGAATTTATACCGATATTCAACATTGAGTTATAGCATATGGGAGATTAACATGCAATATTACAAATATGGGAAAAAAGAAACAGATTATCTAAAAGAGAGGGATTCCAAATTAGGAAGAGAAATAGACAGAATCGGAATCGTAAAAAGAGAAGTAAACCCGGATATATTTGATTCGCTTATAGCAAGTATTATAAGTCAACAGATATCTACCAAAGCTGCTTTTACGGTAAAAAATCGATTAAAAGAGTCAGTTGGAGAGATAACTCCGGAAACTATCAGCAAATTAGATATCGAAAGCATCCAGCTATGCGGGATGACAATGAGAAAAGCCAAATATATTAAAAATATAACTCAAGCAGTTGTAAGCAAGACTATAAACCTTGATAATTTAAATTTATTAAGTGATGAAGAAATCATAAATGAATTAATCAAATTTGAAGGGGTAGGGAAATGGACGGCAGAGATGCTGCTTATACATTCTTTTCAAAGACCCGATATATTAAGTTATAACGATTTAGGTATCCAAAGAGGATTAAAAAAATTGTATTCATTAGAAGATATTTCCAAAGAAGAATTTGAAACGTACAGAAAAAGATATTCCCCTTACAATACGGTAGCATCTTTATATTTATGGAAAATATCAGAAGACTGATAAATACTAGCTTCCTTATTATATAGCAAAATGAGTTTACATAATTTATATTATGTAAACCGCAGCCGCTACATATTTGGTTGAATTTTAACGATAAATAATCTATAATAGAGGATAATACGAACAAAAATTTGAAAAAGGAGAATATATGAAATCTTACAGAAAAATATTAACTTTTAACACCAAGACTCGTAGGGCATTTATTAATATTACTCCGCAAATAGAGGAATGTTTAAAAGAAAGCGGCATTAAGGAGGGACTGCTCCTATGCAATCCAATGCACATAACGTCCAGTGTTTTTATAAATGATGATGAGCCCGGCTTGCATAGGGATTTTGAAGCTTTCCTGGAAAAACTTGCTCCGGAAAAACCATATAGCCAATATCTTCATAATGGATACGAGGATAATGCCGATGCTCATATAAAGAGAACAATTATGGGAAGAGAAGTTGTAGTAGCCATAACAGAAGAGAAGTTAGATTTTGGTACGTGGGAACAGATATTCTATGGTGAATTTGACGGAAAAAGAGCAAAAAGAGTATTGGTAAAAATTATTGGTGAATAGCTAAAATATCAAGAGGTACTTAATATGGATGTAACAATTAAGCCGGCATATAATGAAAAAGAAGAAATTCTTAAATTATTTAAAGAATATACAGATAGCATATTAGCAGAAGGCGAAGAGGTTGCCGCATGTTTGAAATCACAGAACTATGATAAAGAAATAATTGAGATTGAAGAAAAATACGGCTTGCCCGGAGGCAGGTTATATATAGCATGCATTGGCAGTGAAACTGTAGGGTGTGTTGCATTAAAAAAAATTGATGATAAATACTGTGAAATGAAACGCTTATATGTCAGACCGGGTAATCGTGGAAAACATATTGGAAGGAAACTTATGGAACAGGTTATTTTTGATGCACAGGGAATCGGATATAAACATATAAGACTTGATACATTTCCTTTTATGAATGTCGCAATTAAAATGTATAAGAATTACGGCTTTTACGAAATTGAAAGATATAATGATAATCCCGCACCGACAGCAGTATTTATGCAATTAGATTTATAGAATGTACTAGAACTATGTTTAATCAATAAATGTACTAATACACATTAATTTTTAAATAGGAGAGATATATGACTTTTTATAATTATTTATTAAGCAGTCTGCCTAATGAGTTTACAGCCAAAATTATATATTACATATTAATTACCATAGCTTTATTATTAGCTTGCTCCATTATAAATTTTCTTGTAAACCGTGTAGTCTTAAAATATATAACAAAATATATAAAAAACAACAAATATAAATGGGATGATGTATTGTTGGATGCTAAATTATTTCAAAGAATTGCCTT
>DMWH01000017.1:0-487 GCA_003483345.1 Clostridiales bacterium
TGAATATATCATACAGCATTTGGGATGTCTTTGTGTCATATATTACTGCATTGCATTCAAAATTAAGTTTAAAACTCCTAACATCAAAATTTGCAGTTCCCACAGATGCAACAGTGCCGTCAATCACCAGGGTCTTGGCATGTAAAAATCCGTATTCATAAATATAAACCTTCACTCCATACTTCAACAATCCCCCGCAATACCAGTAAGTAGCCCAGTAAACAAAAGGATGGTCAGGTTTGCAAGGTATCATAATCCGAACATCCACCCCCGATGCAGCAGCAATTTTGATAGCTTCAAATACAGAGGCATCAGGAATAAAATAAGGAGTTTGAATTAAAATACTTTTTTTAGCCGAATTTATCATTTTCACATAATTACTTTTTATAACTTCATCCGATTTGTCAGGTCCGCTGCTTATTATTTGAATTCCCACCTTGCCTTGAATCCTGTTGTCGGGAAAATATTTCGGCAAGAACATTAACTC
>DMWH01000017.1:500-1016 GCA_003483345.1 Clostridiales bacterium
CTGATTTTAAGATGAGTGTCTCTCCAATAACCGATTTTATTATTTAAGCCCATATACTCATTCCCTACATTAAATCCTCCCACAAAACCTACTATACCGTCAATAACAACTATTTTCCTGTGATTTCTGTAATTGATTTTAAAGTTAATGAAAGGAACGGTACTTGCAAAAAATACAGCTACCTTAACCCCGGAACCTTTCAACTTTTCAATTTTATCTTTGCTTATCTGCCTCCCGCCCACAGAATCATACAAAAGTCTTACTTCCACTCCTTCCTTCGCCTTTTTTGAAAGAANNTCTGTATAAATTTCAATCTCATTGTTTTGTGTATAGGAAAAACCATAATAAAATAAATTCATTTTTATTAAATCTTTATAGATTTCAATATTTTTATCATTAAAAACAAGCCCTCCCGTGCTGAACAATTCTTTTTGAACTTTAATATAATCTCCAAATGTTTTTTTAGCATAAACTTTCATAATAAAGAGCTGTTTTCTGCTGAAGTTTTGTGCCAGC
>DMWH01000017.1:1119-2188 GCA_003483345.1 Clostridiales bacterium
CCAATGATTGAAAATGTAAAAAGTTTGTGGTAGTATACTTATTATCAACACAAAAGGAAGAAATTATGAAAAAACCATCAAAGTATTGGATTCTTGCAGGTACATTTTTTACTTCTGTTTCTTCAATAATTATAAGATTCTCTGAAGCACCTGCTCTGGTTATTTCNNTTTTTGCCTGTCTTCATAAAAAACAGACGTGAATTTAAAAGTCTGAATAAAAGCAACTTAATCATGTGTGTAATAAGCGGCATATTTCTCGCATTTCACTTTGCTTCCTGGATTAAGTCGATTCAAATGACTACAATTGCAAATTCAACCATTCTTGTATCTTGCAGCCCNNATATTTGTAGCAGCAATCAACTATTATCTGTTTAAAGAAAGAATAACCTATAAGATGATAGTTGGTATTTCTTTGTCCCTGTTAGGTACAATAATTATAGGAATGGGTTCATCTCAAGGAAATGAAAGCAGCATGATGCTTGGAAATATTCTGGCATTCATGGGTGCAATATTTGTTGCAGGTTACTTGGTAATAGGCGGATTTGTAAGAAGGACCGTAAGTGCAGGGGTATATGTTTTCATTGTTTATTTTGTATCGGCAATTGTTTTGTTTATTATGTGCTTTGTAACGGGAATACCTGTTTATCCATACCCTGCCAAAGAGTATATGTTATTTTTCCTCTTAGGTTTTTTCAGCTCAATACTTGGCCATACAGCTTACAATTATTTAATGAAATATTATTCATCTACACTAATTTCCGTATCAACATTAATGGAGCCGATTTTTGCCAGCCTTATGGCAATGTTTATTTTTAGAGAAATACCATCCTTATATACAGTGGTCGGCGGGATTATAATAATTGGAGGCATATACTACTACCTGATGACACAAAACACAACAAAAGATAGCAAAAACAATATGTCATCCTGAGTAAGCGAAGAATCTCAGATTTTATAAGATGAGATTCTTCGAGCTAAAGCTCTCAGAATGACACGAAGCTTATTCAAAGCAATTTATGGCAATGACAAAAATATAAGACAGTGAGTCACTGTCTTATTTAAATTCTAT
>DMWH01000017.1:2194-7204 GCA_003483345.1 Clostridiales bacterium
CTACAAACCAAGGATGGTCCTTTAGCTCTACTATTTCAACCAATTTGTTGTCCGGCGAAACTCCTGAAATTATAAGTCCATTCTCCTGACACACGTCCCTGAATTTATTATTAAACTCATATCTGTGGCGATGTCTTTCATGTATCATGTCAGCATCTTCATATGCTTCTTTTGTCTTAGTGCCGTCAACAAGCTTGCACGGGTAGCTCCCAAGCCTCATCGCTACGCCATTTTTTTCGGTATTTTCCTGACCATCCGTTACATCAATAATTTTATAACCGGATTCAGCATTAAATTCAAAGCTGTCAGCATCGACATATCCTAAGACTGACCTGGCAAATTCAATAATTGCTGTTTGCATTCCAAGTCCTATTCCTAAATAGGGCTTTCTATTTTCTCTTGCATATTTTGCTGCAAGAATTTTACCTTCTATTCCCCTGTCGCCAAAACCGCCGGGAACTAGTATTCCGTCGCAATCCTTAAGTATTTGTTTATAGTTGTTTTCATTGACATGCTCTGAGTGTATCCAAGAAATATCAACATCGCAAGAATTATCAAATCCTGCATGTTTGAGTGCTTCCGCAACTGACAAATATGCATCCTTAAGCTCTACATACTTGCCCACAAGTGCTATTTTAACACGATTTTTTGGATTTTTAGAGCGCTCAACCATATCAGTCCACTCTATTAAATCCGGCTCGGTACATTTTATGTTGAAATGGTCGCAGACTAATTTTGCAAGACCTTCCTTTTCCAACATTAAAGGAATATCATATATGGAATTTGTATCTTCATTTTGAATAACATTTTGTTTTTCAACATTACAAAATAATGCAATTTTTGCCTTCAGTTCTTCAGGTATTTCTTTTTCGCTTCTGCACACCAATATATCCGGCTGAATACCTATGCTTAAAAGCTCTTTAACGCTGTGCTGTGTCGGTTTAGTTTTCAGTTCTCCCGCCATTGACAAATAAGGAAGCAAGGTAACATGTATATACAATACATTTTCTCTTCCTACCTCGTAACGAATTTGACGAATAGCTTCCAAGAAGGGCTGGCTTTCAATATCTCCGACAGTTCCGCCAATTTCGGTTATAACTATATCAACATCCTCAACTGAGGCAATTCTTTTTAACATACATTTGATTTCATTGGTTACATGAGGAATAACCTGCACTGTTCCTCCATGGTAATCCCCTCTTCTTTCCTTATTCAATACAGCCCAGTATATTTTCCCCGATGTGATGCTGCTGTATTGAGTTAAATCTATATCAACTATTCTTTCATAGTGTCCTAAATCTAAATCTGTTTCGGCTCCGTCGTCAGTTACATACACTTCTCCATGCTGATAAGGGCTCATCATTCCCGGGTCCACGTTTAAATAAGGGTCAAATTTCTGCAATGTTACTTTAAGTCCTCTGCTTTTTAAAAGCCTTCCCAATGAAGCTGCTGTTATTCCTTTTCCCAATGAAGAAACAACTCCCCCGGTTACAAAAATATATTTCGGCATATTTTCCTCCTGATAACTATTATTCCAATAATATTAATTAATATAAGATTCCCTACCCCAATTTATTTAAGGTATGGGGACACACCTCCCATCTAATCAGCCGGCAGGAGGAATGTCCCCAATTGCTTCATACCTTGTTAACATAAAAAAGAGACAAAAAGGGGTTTTTTTTTTAGTCTCTATTAATTCGAATCTCTTTGCAATTATTTAATTAATTTGGCAATTTAAAGAATTGTCATCAAATTACTAAATCATTTTATATTAAATAAATAAAAAGGTCAATCCTTTTTAATACTTTTTGAAAAAATTTTATTTATAAGTTGTACTATTGAAATTTAAACGGCATATACATTTATAAAAGAATAATGCGTAATGCTGTATTAACTTAAAGGAGGATTTATTTTGGTTAAATTATTTAATGATACATTTAATATTAATGAAATTATTGATTCAAATTCAACTGAAGTATTGTTGGAAAGCGAGTTTGGAATTGCTGATGACATGCCGGATATTGAAAAGCTCGTAACCGCGGAAGGAAAAGCAAAGCTTAACAATGTTACGGTAACAACAGATATGATAATAGTTGATGGCAGGCTGATATATAATATTATTTATCGTTCAAACAATGAGAATTATACAATACATTCCATGTCAGGCGAAATACCTTTCAGAGAAGAAATTGCCGCAGAAGGCGTAACTGAAGACATGGAAGCATTATCAAATATTTTTATAGATTATATTGATGCCGATAAGCTGTCAGAAAGGAATTTTCTTGTTAAAGCAGTATTAATACTGGATACTGATATCTACATGAAAAGACCTGTTACCTACGTTTCAAATTTAGAATCTGACGGAAGCATCCAGGCTAAGGCTAAAAATATTAAATATACGGATACAATAGCAGAAATATCTGAAGAAATAAACATAAATGATGCGGTAGAACTTAGCAAGGGTTCAGGCGAAATAGATAAAATTATTAAATCAGAAGCTGATGTTTACATAACAAATATAGATGAATTAAATGATAAAATGCTCATAGAGGGAATATGCAAGGTTGGATTTATGTTTATTGAAGACGATGAGCTTCATACTATCGGATATGTATCTGAAGAATTCCCCTTTACTCATTACTTAGAGCTTGCTTCTTCAAGTGAAAATATGTTAAAGGACATAAAAATTGCAGTAAATGATATATCTTATTCAATAACTGAAAATTTTGATGATGAGAAAAAACTTATAGAATTCGCACTGCCATTTACGGTAAATGCATCATTCTATGATTCTGTTGAAAAAAACATTATCATGGACTGCTATTCGACTGATTATGAGTTGGAGCTGCAATCAGAAAAAGTAAAATTGTCATCGCTTAAGAATTTAACTAATGAAGTTGTCAAATATGAAAATTCTTTTGAAGTGCTTACAGGCTCAATAAAGGATATCTATTCGGTAGATGTAAGCCCGAAGGTTTCTGAAAAGAGAATATCTGACAACAAATACATTGTAGATGGATTTTTGGATGTAAATTTGTTTTATTTAAACGGAGACATAAATAAAATAGACAAAGCATTTGCCTCACTTCCGTTTACCGCCGGCTTCCCGATAGATGAAGATGAAGCATTATTTGAAATACATTCTGATATTACAACTCATAAATGCAGTGCCTACAGAAAAGGAAACAACTCGGTAGTTTTAAACTGCGATATTAATGTAGCATTAAAATTCAAAGACGATGACGAAATTACCGTAATCAGGGATATTGCCGAAAAAACCCCTGTAGACAGGAGTAAAATGCCAAGCCTGATATTCAGAGTGGTTCAGTCCGGAGAAACTCTGTGGGATATTGCAAAGAATTATAATTTATCAATAAACTACCTGAAAGAGCTTAATGATATTCCCGAAGGCAATGTACTTACACCGGGAACAAAAATAATAATTGCAAGAATGATATAGATATGAGATTCTTCGCTGACGTTCAGGAATACAGTATGTTATCCTGAGCGCAGCGATGAATCTTTTTTTGCTACTTTTGTATATTTCCAAACTTTGTATACTGACCTATCCATGCCAGCTCAACGGTTCCTACGGGACCGTTTCTTTGTTTGGTTATAATAACATCCGTTATACCTTTTTTCTCGGATTCTTCCTTGTTGTAATATTCATCTCTGTAAAGCATCATCACTACATCGGCATCCTGCTCAATAGCCCCGGATTCTCTCAAGTCAGACATAACAGGTCTGTGGTCATTTCTAAGCTCCGGTGCACGGGAAAGCTGAGACAGGGCCAATACCGGGCAATCAAGCTCCCTGGCAAGAGCCTTCAGTCCTCGCGATATATTGGAAATCTCCTGCTGCCTGTTGTCCGTCCGTCCTCCGTCGGACATAAGCTGCAAGTAGTCAACTACAATTAAATCTAAACCTTTTTCGATTTTAAGCCTCCTGCATTTAGACATCATTTCGAATAATGTAACGGATGGCGTGTCATCAATATATATTTTGTAATTTGAAATCAAGCTCATGGTATTAATGAGCCTTGTCCAATCATCGTCGTCTAAATTGCCTGTCCTGAGTTTTGTGCTGTCAACCATGGCTTCTTGGCTTATAATTCTTTGAACGTATTGCTCCTCTGACATTTCAAGACTGAAAAGAGCAACAGAAGCGCCGTTCTTAACAACATTCATGGCAATATTCAAGGCAAGGGCGGTTTTTCCCATTGATGGTCTTGCTGCAAGCAGTATNNCCGCTCTTGGCTCTTTCTTCAAGCTGGTTAAATACTGTCATAAGAACTTCTTTAATTTCAGAAAATGTATTGATGCTTCTGTTTTGTGAAATGGAAAAAATTCTTTGCTCAGCCAATTCTATGATTCTTTGAACTTCATCATCTTCCTTATAGCTCTTCTCTATAATTTCTTGAGAAGCGCCAATAAGCTTACGCAAGGTTGATTTTTCTCTTATTATATTGCAGTAAGCTTCAACATTTTTTGAAGTTATTATATTTTCGGTTAGTGTCGCTAAATATTCAAATCCGCCTATATAGTCTATTTTGCCTCTTTTTTTCAGCTCCTCAAAAACAGTGACCGCATCAACAGGTATATTTTGCATGTGGATTTGTTTAATGCTGTCATATATTTCTTTGTTTGCTTCATAATAAAAATCGTCATAACTCAACAAATTAACTACTTTTTCGACAGCTGTGTGGTCAATCATACAGGAAGCCAAGACTGTCTGCTCAGCTTCCGCATTATGAGGAGGAATTTTTCCCAAATTAATTATATCAGACATTTTTACCCCTTACTTTTCTGTTACTATTACTTTTAATTTAGCAGTTACCGTCGGATGAAGTTTTATTTTCACATAGTATTCACCAACAGATTTAATAGGCTCTTCTAAGTCAAATTTCTTTTTATCGATTAAAATTTTATGCTCCTTCTCTAAAACATCCGATATTTCTTTTGTTGTAATAGAGCCGAAAAGCTTTCCGTTTTCACCGGCCTTTGTTTTTAT
>DMWH01000017.1:7279-9344 GCA_003483345.1 Clostridiales bacterium
TTAGCATTAATTATTTGACCCTTTTGACCGACATTTTTAACATCTTCCAATAGTATTACTTTCATGGTTTAATCTCCTTTTTATACTGAGCTATGGCTTCATACAGTCTGGCTTTTGCTTCTTCCATGTCATCAGTTTGTACTTGAGCACCTGCCATGTTCAAATGGCCTCCTCCTCCAAGGCGTTCCAAAATTACCTGCACATTCATATCCCCTACGGAGCGGCCGCTTATATTTATATATTCTTTGTTTCTTACAAGCACAAAACTCATATTTACATCCTTAATCGTAAGCAGCTCATCTGCACATTGAGCTGCTGCCACGTTGGAATCTTCAGTGGGCTCATCAATATATGATACTGCTACATCATCAAAAACAATTTCACTTCTTTCAATAATTTCTGTCTTTTTCTTCATAAATTCGATGCTTTCATTGAACAATTCCTTAACTTCAACATTGTCGGCACCTCTTCTCTTCAAAAAGGCTGCTGCTTCAAAAGTTCTTACGCCTGTTTTGAATGTAAATGAATTTGTATCAACCACTATTCCTGCCATTAGAGCATCGGCTTCAAATTTTGTAAGCTTAATGTGGTCTTCCATGTATTGAATCAATTCAGCCACAAGCTCACATGTTGATGAAGCATAGGGCTCAATGTAATCCAATAAATTGTTTTCAATATATTCTTCACTTCTCCTATGATGGTCTATCAATACAACCTTATCAATTTTATCAATAAGCTCGGGAGCTTCGGTATAACTTTTCCTGTGCGTATCCAAAACAACGATGAGCGTATTTTGGTCGGCAAGTTCCAATGCCTTTTCAGTTGTTATGATAGATTCAATATAATGGCTTTCTTCTTTTTTCATTCTTCCATACATATTTTTCAAAGCATGATTCACATTATTCAGCACTATGTATGATTTCTTTCCCCTGCTTCTGGCTATGCTGTAAATTCCTATGGAAGAGCCGAGGCTATCCATATCTCCCACTCTGTGCCCCATAATAATCACATTAGAGCTTTGGTCGATTATTTGCCTCAATGCATAAGATATAATCCTGGCTCTGACCTTTGTCCTCTTTTCAACAGCCTTGCTTTTGCCGCCGTAAAATTTAACGGAATTAACCCTTTTAACAACNNTTAGCCGCTGCACCGGTACCTATGCTGAGCGTGAAGTTGAAATCATTGGTACCTTTTATTGATTTAACATCATCAAGCATGGAAAATTTCTTTGCTTCCAATGTTTCAAGATATTTGTTTTCAATCATCATCAAAAATTTATAATTGTCATATTTCAGCACAAACCCATTCATTTCAGCAGCATAAGAGTTAAGAATTTTTTCTGTCTGTGCAGTCATGGAAGATTTTTCACCCAGCTCTAATTTTTCCGATATTTCTTCATAATTGTCTATCTGAATCAGCATAGTAATAGGCCGTTCATCATTATATTTATTCCTCAAGTTGACAAATGCCGTATTCTCATTCCAATAGCAGACATAGGATTTTCCTTCTCCGAATCGCCCTTCTTCAAGTTCATAATACAATACATTGAAACTTCTGCCTGTTTCAGGAACTTCTATGTTGCTTAAAGTGCCTTCCTTGTTTCCATCTATTGAGTTTAACGGGAATCCTCCGACAAATTCATCTAAATTTTCAATTATATCTAAATTTTCCGGAAGCAGGTCTTTAAACTTATTGTTATACCAGAATACTTTTCCGTTTAAACTGATTATGCATATGGGCAAGGGTAAATAATAAAAAGAATTTATTGATAAGTTTTCTAAATTCTTCGTGTAATTAATCAGATAATTTTTAAGTTCCCTATTGCGCAGAATTTGTTTTCTTAATGTAAAAGCTGTTATTATAACTAAGACTAAACCTGCTGAGGCAGCATAAATAAACATACTTTCAATTAGAAAAATTATTATCAATAATACTATAACTACAAAATATATAAAACTGTCATCCTTTAAAAATACCGGAGTTTTCTTATCCATATTACCTCCTTCAACTATACGGCTCTGTTTATTTTTCTTAAATTTACGGTTAAATCAATCAATCCGATTAC
>DMWH01000017.1:9423-9677 GCA_003483345.1 Clostridiales bacterium
TTAATATTCAATAACTGCAATAAAAATGATAAAAGCAGCAATCCGGCCATTGAAATCATAAAATTTCTCGGAAAGGAAAAGTAAGCTATTCCTTCATGTTGTTTTACATTTATTGAAAACCGTACTGCAAATTTACTTGAAACGATATAGTTTATGTATGATATGATTATTGATGCTACTATTAGAAATGCCGGAAATACATTTGTTACATAGTAATTCATCATCGGTGCTATTTTTTCAATATCACTTATATA
>DMWH01000017.1:9762-9916 GCA_003483345.1 Clostridiales bacterium
TTCTTCATTTCTGCAGACACCATAGGTAAGTGCAAGAGCCATAGGTGTATATAAAATTAAAAATACAAGTCCCGTTTGCAAGCCTAAAAGCATGGAAATTATCAAATCCGAAGCTATTAATGATAAAAGTGAATATTTAAGCCCCTTCCTTTTA
>DMWH01000003.1:0-17115 GCA_003483345.1 Clostridiales bacterium
ATTTACGAAAGATATTGTATTCGAATTTATTTTTATGGTAGCATATTGTATATTATTAATTTTAGGTCTTGGATTTGAGATATCATCATCATTATTCTTACTTGTTTCAATGACATATTTAATGAGGGGACAATTGTTAAAGAATTCAATATATACATTAATAACCATGGCTTTCATATTAATTGTATTTAAGACAGTGTTTCAAGTTATTTTACCTTAAGGAGTGATATAATGGATGTTATGCAATACTTATTAATACCATTTACAGATCCAATGCTATCAGTTCTAGTAGCTATTGGTGTATTTGTTGGAATATATGTAGGGGCTATACCAGGCTTATCTGGTACAATGGCAGTATCTCTTCTAGTATCGTTTACATTTGGTTGGGAAACTAATTCCGCAATCTCATTAATGATGGGGATTTATTCCGGTGCTGTATATGGAGGCTCAAGATCCGCAATACTATTAAATATTCCGGGTGCTCCTGCTGCTGTAGCTACTAGTTTTGATGGGTATCCATTGGCTAAAAAAGGACTAGCAGGGGAAACTATTGGAGTTGCAACAGTTTCATCTGTATTGGGCGGTTTACTTGGTTGTATAGCTTTAGCTTTTTTTGCACCTATTGTTTCAAAAGTAGCTTTGAAATTTGCACCTAGAGATTTCTTGTTATTGGCTTTTATGGGTATGATGTTAGTAAGCAGCTTAGGGTCCAAGTCATTAGCAAGAGCTCTGGTTACAGCTGCTATAGGTGTTTTATTAGGAACTGTAGGTATGGACCCAATTAGTGCATATCCTAGATTTACCTTTGGTAGTACAAATTTGCTGACAGGTGTAGATTATATAACTGCAATGATAGGTTTATTTGGGGTTTCAGAGGCACTATTACAAATCAGGGATTTAGACATTGAAGCAGTAAAACAAAAGATTGACAGAATCATACCTTATTTTTCATCAATAAAGAAGAATTTTCCTTTAACTATACGTTCATCTATACTAGGCATAATTGTAGGTGCTTTACCTGGAGCCGGTGGAGATATAGCTGCATTATTGGCATATGATCAAGCAAAAAGAACTGTTCGGAACCCAGAGACTCCTTTTGGACATGGTGCTGTAGAGGGAGTAATAGCTCCTGAAACAGCAAATAACGCTGCTATTGGCGGTGCATTTATACCTATGTTAACTCTGGGTATTCCAGGAGATGCAGTAACGGCTGTTATGATAGGTGCATTATTAATTCACGGTTTACAGCCTGGGCCGATGTTAATGCAAGAAACACCACATTTGTTTTATCTAATAGTTAGTACCTTAGCTATCTCAAACGTATTTTTATTAATATTTGGTCTTACTGGGATTAAGATATTTACTAAGTTAGTTGAAATTCCAAAAGGTAGATTGTTACCAATTATAATAATATTATCTGTAATTGGTACATATGCAGTTAATAATAGTTTAACTGATATTTTATGGATGGTAGGTTTTGGTATCTTAGGGTATTTCTTAAAAGTGTATGATTATCCTGTTGCACCTACAGTACTTGGTATAATACTAGCAGGTTTAATCGAAAATAACTATAGAAGAGCTGTTATATCAGCAGGTTCAATTTTGAAATTAGTTGGTGGCATATTTACTAGTCCACTTTCAATAATCTTGCTAGGAATAATTATATTTTCATTCGTAACACAATCCGATAAATATAATGAATGGCGAGATAAAAGAGATGCAAATAAGGTTACTAAATAATTACATTTTTAATGTAATTATCGTTATTAAGGATAATATTGAGGTGATAAATTGAAAACTATTACAATAAGAAATATTACCATTGGCGAAGGTCTCCCTAAAATTATAGTACCAATTGTAGCTAAGACAAAAGAATCTATTATTGATAAAGCACGAATTTTTAATAA
The DNA here is from genome assembly GCA_003483345.1 of Clostridiales bacterium. Lineage (GTDB taxonomy): Bacteria > Bacillota > Clostridia > Tissierellales > Sedimentibacteraceae > Sedimentibacter. Next base: position 1,908 of record DMWH01000003.1, read on the forward strand.
TCTTAAAATAGACTTTGTAGAGTGGAGAGTGGATTTCTACGAGGATGTTTTTAATATAGAAAATCTGTTAAATACATTAAAGGATTTAAGAGCAACAATTCCAAACATCCCAATTCTATTTACATTTAGAACAAAAAAAGAGGGCGGAGAAAAGGAAATATCAATGAGCGAATATACTGCGTTAAATAAATCTGCAGCCCAATCAGGTAACGCGGATTTAATAGATGTTGAAATATTCTCAGGAGATGATGTCGTTAATGAAAATATAACAAATATACATGAAGCAGGAGTATTGGTTGTAGGTTCAAACCACGATTTTTTCAAAACACCGGATAAAGATGACATAGTATCAAGACTAAGGAGGATGCAACACATGGGAGCTGATATCCCAAAAATAGCTGTAATGCCGCAATCAACAGAGGACGTATTGATATTATTATCAGCTACTGCTGAAATGCATACTAAATATGCAGATAGACCAATAATAACAATGTCAATGGGACCTTTAGGTGTAATTAGTAGACTCTCAGGAGAAGTCTTTGGTTCATCAATGACATTTGGAGCTGTAGGGGATATTTCAGCACCCGGACAAATTCCGGCAGATGAGCTAGCTGCTACTCTGGAAATATTGCATAAGTCACTATGCTTGTAATTGTAAATATAATAAACCAAATAATAATATAAATGCGAATTAATCGGATTAGTTAATTTGACTGAGCCTTGTATATCAAGGTAAAATACTGAATATACTAAAGCAATTGATTGCTAACCCAAGGAGTTTAAGAGTTAAATACGTTTATTATTAAAATTAAAAAATAAGTTCACTCAGTAAGATTAAAATTATTTATAATAAAATCCCTTGTTTTAGCAGCCGCAGGAGATAAGTATTTGTCATCTGTCCAACACAAGTAAATTTCTCTTTTTAACGGCATGTTACAAATCCTTACTGTATTGACATGTTTGTGCATGGATGGTATTTCTGGTACTATGGAAATTCCGAAATTAAGAGAAACAAATGAAATGACAGCATTGCATTCTTCAGCTTCAAAAACTATTTTAGGAGAAAAATTATACCGTGCAAATATTTCATCAACAGTGCTCCTAAGAGAGCTGCTTTTATTTAAAGCAACAAACGGTTCGTCGATTATATCAGAAATTTCAATGCATTTTCTTTGAGAAAAGGGATGCTTTTTCGGCACAATCAAATGAAGCTGTTGACTGAAGATTTTCACGCATTTAAGGCTTTTATCAGGTTTCGGGCAAAATGCCAGTTGGATTTTATTGCTTTTTAAGTCCCTTATAAGCTGTTCACCCAAATTCTGAATCAATGAAAACTTTATTAAGCGATTTGAATCATTTTCATAGAATTTTTTAATCATCTCAGGGATAAATTTTGAACTTATACTATAAATATATCCAAGAGACACCTCTCCCATTGAAGAATCTGCAACGGTTTTTAGCATTATAGTGCCTTCATCCAATATATCCAATGATTTCTCAACATATTTAAGAAACAGCTCACCGGGATTACTTAGTTTTATCTTTTTCCCATGTCTTTCAAACAACTTAATATTTAATTCGCTTTCTAATTGAGAAATTGAATAACTTAAGCTTGGTTGGGCAATATGAAGTATTCCGGCAGCTTTCGTATAATTCTCTACTTTAGCTAATACACGAAAATAATGCAATTGTTGTAATGTCATCTCAACCAAACCTCCTAATATCAAAATAAGCGGTAAGATGTTAATACTAAGTGCGGCTTAATAATTATAGCTATTATACCAGATTATTTATAGAATGTCTCTATAATTTTAAAAAAATTTTGTCATTGCTATGATACTATCATCATGAACCGAAGGGTAAGAACCTCAAGGATGACAGATTGACAGGGTTTGAGCAGTGACAAGTTGAGAGTACTGTAGGTAAATCTTAGTGTAAAACAAAATATTGAATGATTTTTATTTTTATAATATAATATTTAAAACGTTTGCATTAAGATGATACATCTTGTCTTTGTCTCAAATAGATATACGGTTATTGAATAACAGGGTGGCAGAATTTCAAAATCCTGAGAATTTAGAATTTCTATGGAAAGCAGGAATGAAATGGAAAGTGTGAATAAATACAAATATATGGGTTTTATTTTACTTCAAAGTGTAATATACGGGTTTGGAAATCCACTGACCAAAATTGCCTTTAAAAGCATTACTCCCTTTTGGAGTCTTTCAGTTCGATTCACAATTGCTTTTATAGTTTTCATGTTATTTTTCGGCAAGCGTATAATTAGCTCTTTAAAAAGCGTAGAGCCAAAGGATTATCTACCTGCCGGCATATGTATGGCAACAGCTTACATTACGTGTAATCTTGCATTGAGCTGGACTTCTGCAACAAATGTCGGATTTTTAATGAGTCTGCCTGTAATATTTGCACCAATACTTGCACTCTTGATATATAAGGTTAAATACAGGCTGATACACATACCTGTACAAATTGTAGTCGTTATCGGATTATATCTTCTCTGCTTTGATGGAGAAAAATTAGTTTTTGGAAAAGGAGAGATTACCGCATTAATCACAGCCATATCCATAGCAGGAGCCCTGGTATTTGGAGAAGAATCTCTTAAGCAGCTGGATGCCGTAGCCTTATCTGCTGTCCAAGCCGGCATAACTGCTTTAATAAGCCTGCCCTGTGCATTGATAATTGAAAATACTGAAATTTTAGTCCATGTTACTATACCAGCCTGGTTAGTGGTTTTGTATTTGGCGATATTTTGTACCAATATTGCCTACATGCTTCAAAATTCAGCTCTAAAATACATATCAGCATCAACTGTGTCAATGCTTCAATGCACACAGCCCATTCTAACGGCAATAATTTCTTATTTGCTTCTTAGAGAAAAGCTTAGCACTTTAGGAATTATAGGAGCTGCAATAATAATCTTATGTATAATTGCAGAAAATATAATTACTACAAAAGAACAGTCTGCTTCCAAAAATCTTGTCTAAAAAAATAGTAATTTTCTAATCCCTTTCTGTATAAACATAAATAGGGGGGATATTTATGTTTATTAAAAAAAATCAGTTTTATATTATCATTGCAGTTATAGTTTTTTTAATGGCTGTATATATGATTTATTCCATTAGGAAGGACAATCGTTTAAACAATAACGAAGAAAATGTAATTAAATTGGTAGAGGATTTTGGAAGCACTCTGAAGAATGTGCCTCTTTTGGCACCAAGAGATGAAGTTATACAAGCAATTAAAGATAATTATAGTCCATATGTTACGGATGAGCTTATGAAAAATTGGATTGCTCATCCGAGGAGGGCTCCGGGAAGAACTACGTCGAGCCCATGGCCTGACAGGATTGAAATTAATGAAGTTGAAAGGCTGTCTGAGGATGAATATTCAATAAAAGGAAGAATTGTGGAAGTTACAAGCACTGAGGCTGAAGGCGGTGGGGCTGCTGCTTTCAGACCTGTTGAATTGATTTTAAAAAGGACAGGAAACAAGTGGCTTATAGATAAAATAATAATAAGAAATTATGAATGACAAACAGAAAATCTTGGAAAAACCATTAGGTTCGTCCGACTAATAGTAAACGGAATTAGACAAGCGTAAGAAAAAGGTAAAAAATAATAAAATATTTTTTCTAAAGGTAGTTGACAAATGTTAGAAACAATGTTATATTACATTTAGGGATTAGCACTCAACAAGTTAAAGTGCTAACAACAACAGAGATAAAGGAGTGTTGAACATGGCTGGATTAGTACCTTACAACAGAAGGAACAGAGGTTTGGTTGACAGAGGTTTCAGCGATTTTAGGGACTTTTACAACATGCTTGATGACTTTTTCTACGATGCCTGGCCATCTAAAAAATACTTTGCAAGAGATACATTTAAAATCGACGTACAGGAAAATGACAATGAATACTTAGTAGAAGCAGAACTTCCCGGTGTTAACAGGGATGAAGTCAATATTGAAATGAACGAAGGAAGACTGAATATTTCAATACAAAGAGAAGAAAGCATCAATGAAGAAAACAAAAATTACGTTCATAAGGAAAGACGTTTCAGCTCTATGAGTAGAAGTCTATATTTAGATGATGCAAAGTCTACCGGCATTAAAGCAAAACTTGAAAACGGGGTATTGAGCATTATTGTTCCTAAGGAAAACAAACCAAACAAATCAGTAAAAATTGATATTGAATAATCAAACTTAAAGCATGTGGTCATAATTTCCACATGCTTTTTTTATTGAAAAAGTATGTTATTATTAGTAGTGGTTCTTAGCTGTAATTGCTATGAATAACCCGCAGGGTGTCATTCTGAACGCAGTGAAGAATCTCATGAGATCCTTCGCATACGCTCAGGATGACAACCGGATTGTAAACAATTAATAAAATTGAACAAAATCATGCAGTATTTCGTCAATATAAAAAACAAAAAAAGGAGTAATTATGTCTGAAGTTTTAAGATTAGAGCATGTAAGTAAAAGTTTCGGAAGCAAGGATGTTTTAAAAGACATAAATTTCAGTGTGAATAGCGGTGAAATTATCGGATATATAGGTTCTAACGGTGCCGGCAAGACTACAACAATCAAAATAATTTTAGGTCTTATAGACGATTATCAAGGGGATGTTTTTATTTTTGGAGAAAAAGTAAAAGGACAGTTTGAATATAAAAAAAGAATAGGCTATGTACCTGAAGTATCTGATATGTATGATAATTTAACCGCATATGAATATTTGAGCTTTATAGGAATGTTATACGGTATAGGGGAAGATAAGGCTGTAAAAAAAGGAAAAGAAATGATGAGTGTCTTTGGTATAGACGATGCCATTAACGGCAGAATTCATACATTTTCCAAAGGAATGAGACAAAAGCTGTCAATTATCACCGGAATGATTCATAATCCTGATATTTTATTTTTGGATGAACCCTTGGGAGGAATAGATGCCAACAGTGTATTGGTTTTTAAAGAAGTATTGAAAAATTTAAAAAAAGAAGGTAAAACAATTTTTTATTCTTCTCACATTTTGGAAGTTGTTGAGAAACTAAGCGACAGAATACTCCTTATAAATGAAGGGGAAATAGTTATAGACGGAACAGTGGCAGATGTAATGAGCATGCAGTCGGATTCATCATTAGAGTCAATATTTAATTATGTTACCGGATTTCATGATTATGAAATGCTTGCAAAAAAATATACGGATGTATTTATGAGCTGACGGGGTCTGATATGAATGAATTTTTATCTTTAAAAATACTTGATTCTTTCAAAAGAATATTTGAAGGCTTTTGCATAGATTATAAATTGCTTCGAATTATATTGAAAACCAAATTAATATTGGATTCAAGGCGGGCACCGGTGATAAATACAAACCAAAAGAAGAAAGATGAAGAAAAGGTTTCTCTTTTGAAGGGATATTTCATGCATCTGCTTTTTGGGGCATTTTTGGCATTCTTTATTTATTTTATAAAAGATGAAATGATACGCATGATGTATTTTTCCGGTGCATTTTTCTTTATGACTACCATGTATTTGATTTCTGATTTTTCCTTTGTCTTATTGGATACAAAGGATAAAAATATATTGTTGACAAAGCCGGTGAACTCAAGGACCGTGTCTTTAGCAAAAGTATTGCATATACTTATATACATGTTCAGGTTAAATACCTTTATTGCAGGTCCGTCTCTTATCGCATTGGTAATGAGCAACGATTTATTTGTTATTCCGATATTTCTGGTGGAAATATTGCTTATGGATTTACTGATATTTTTAGTGACTGCATTTATATATTTATTGGTTTTAAGATTTTTCGACGGAGAACTTTTAAGAAATATAATCAATTTTATTCAAATTCTTTTGACAATCTTGGTTACCGTAGGTTATCAAATTGCCATAAGAATGATAGATTTTACTTCACTTCGAAATATGGAGTATAGTTTTAATGCAACTCATTATCTAAATCCAATTTTATGGTTTGGAGCACCGTTTGAAATTTTCTATCATGGAGGAGAATCATACTTATATGTTTTTACGGCTTTAATAATTATTGTTCCCCTTGTTTCTTTTATAGTTTATTTAAGCCTCAGTAAAAAAATGGAGAGCCTGCTTCTTAAGTTAGAAGGGGAAGGTAAGGAAAGACCTTCAATACATTGGATTGAAAAAATAGTAGGATTCATAATAAACCCTAATGAAATTTCAAAGCAATCATTTAATTTTGCCAATGCCATGTTTAGAAGTGACAGAAGCTTAAAGCTGAAAATTTATCCTGCCTTATCTTCCGGAATACTTCTTCCCATATTAATGATATTTAATATGAGGATGGGAGGAAGGGAATTTAAGCCTTCCGGTTATGAATATCTTTATTTGTATTTTAATTTGCTTATATTCTCATCCGTGTTTTATTTAGTGAAATATTCGTCTGCATGGAAAGGTTCATATGTATTTATTTCATCGGGATTTAAAGATTATAAAAATTTATACAGAGGATTAATGCGCTCAATGGCCTATAGGTTTTTTATACCCTTAATTATTTTAAATGGAGTAGTATTTACATTAATTTTTAAATTTAGATTTGTAGAGGATATAGTAATTTTATTTTTGGCAGGTATTGCAATTTTGCCTCTTATCGGTAAAATATATTTAGAGATTCCCTTTTCTAAACCTATTGAGGAATCAAATCAAAGGGATTCTTTTGATAAATTTCTGCTTTCATTTGCTATAGTTGCAATTTTTGCTATTGTGCATTTTTACTCAAATATTATTCCTATGGGAAAGTGGATCTATTTATCGGTACTGGCAGTCGGGATTCCAATAAGTTGGAAATTTGCAACACCGGGAGAATAAATATTATTGGGAGCATTTATGGATAAAGTAACTTTATGGACCAGGCAGGATATAAGAAGTCTGGATGATTTGGAAAGAAAGGGTGTAATCAGGATAACAAGGAAGCATTTAGAGGAGAAATTCGATGTTATTTCCGACCATATTATATTTTTATATAATTGGTTTGTCAATGAGGCAGAGAAAAGAGTGCCAAGACCGGAGGGCGTGGAGTTTTTCATCTGGTGCTCCATTAGCGAGGAGTATATGCTAAGACCTACATTAAATGAAATAGTATATGTTTTGGAAGTAGATAAATCTGAGGTAGTATATTTTGACGGCATGAAGTGGGATTATGTTCTAAATCATCACTATGTTCCAAAGGATGAAAAGGATGCTGAAGAATATTTAAAAGACTTAGAAAGAAAGGGTTTTAAGAATTCTTATTCATTTATTAACGAAAAAACAGCCCATTTTTATCCGCAGGAAAGGAAAAGAGTAATGGATAGCTGGGCTAGAGTGTTTGAAATTGATGAATGGGATATTTTCAGGATTCAAGCAAATATATGGGAAATTCGCCCCGAAATGATAAAAGACATATTAAGAGCAGATTCTTAAAATACAAAATCTACTGTTACGTTAGCCTCAATTCTAATTGTCCCCGGAATTATGGGAGTAGCAGCAAATTCTCTTTGAACGGGAAGAAAAGGTATTGCTGTATTTTCAACAATATTAACAACAAGAGCAGGTGTAGAATAACCAAGATTCCTGGTGATTGAATTAGCTTTCTGAATTGTATTTAATATAGCCATATTCAGGACCTGCTGGTAATAGTATTCTCTGTTTGATATATCAAAAGTTATCAAATCAACAACATTGGCACCTGCATTTACCGCAGCATCAATTATACTTCCGGCAGCTTCTAAATTGGCTGTTCTTATTTGCAAAATATTTCTAACTGAAAACCCTCTGTCAATTTGCCTTCCATCTTCAAAATCATATACTCTGTCAATTGAATATTGAGAAGTTTTTATGTCGGTAATTCCCATTCGTTGAAGTGTCTGAATAATAGATTGACTTATTCTTGCGTTGTCTGCCTGTATTTGAGATAAGTCTTCTCCCGTAGTTTGAACCCCCAAACGTATTATAACTATGTCCGGTGCTATTTCCATCTCGCTATGACCTGTCAATGTCATGGTTCTGTTATGTACATTATCCGATTTATATTTTGTCATCATAATCCCCCTTTTATTTAAAAATTTTCGAATTATATTATAATATGAACTTTATTAAATTATGTGTCAATGGTCCATAGGGGACGGTTCTTGCCGGACATTTGGAGACAATACGTCAGGTGGTTACTGTTATCACGTTAAATTATAATCAATTTTTAATGAAATAGTATAATTATTATGGTAAAATAAATTAGCTAATATCAAATTGGAGGAATTATGAAATTTTTGTGGACTACAATACTTGTAAATAATATGGATGATTCATTAAAGTTTTATGAAGAAATAGTAGGTCTTAAAATGACTGAGAGATTCCAGGCCGGACCCGGGATGGAAATATCTTTTTTGGGTGAAGGAGAAACTAAGGTCGAGCTTATATACAATGAGAAATTTAAGAAGTTGGATGCAGGCAATAGGGTAACATTGGGTTTTAAAGTTGAATCATTGGATGAAAAGATTAACTTTATTAAGGAAAAGGGAATAAAGATAATAACAGGTCCCATAGAACCAAATCCATCAATCAAATATTTCATAATAAAAGACCCGGATGGAGTAAAAATTCAATTTGCCCAGCAGCTCCAAAGTAATTAAGCAAGGTGTTCATTTTGATAAGCTTAATAAAAAAGGATTTAGACAAACTAAAAAAAAGAAGAGAAGATTTTAAATAATAAAAAAGGTTTAAAATCAGCAAGTACGGCTCAATTAAATACAAGAAAAGATATCTGATTAACATGTAATAATTCTAGGCAAAAGCAAGGTTACGAGTGGAGATTTTATGTTAAGAATAGCAATATGCGATGATGATAAGGAACTATGCATTGAGTTAAAAAGCATGCTGAATGAAATCAGCAAAAATACGGGCGAAGCCTTTGAAATTTCGGTTTTTTGTAACGAAGAAGGACTGTGCGATTCATTGATGAGCGGAAATCGCTTTAACTTGATTTTTCTTGATATAGAATTGTGTGAAATTAACGGTGTTGAAGTAGGAAAGAAAATTCGGGAAGAATTAAATGATGAAATCACGCAAATAGTCTATATATCAGCCAAGGAAAGCTATGCTATGGAGCTGTTCGATATACGACCCTTAAATTTTCTTGTTAAACCGTTAAAGATTGAAAAAATTAAATACGTTCTTAAAACAGCAAGGAAAGTATTAGGCAGCAGCAATCAATATTTTGAGTATAGAGCAGGTAATGTAAATTTTAATGTATTAATAAGCGATATATTGTATTTTGAAAGCAGCGGCAGAAAAGTAAAGGTTGTATTGAAGGATGAAGTAAACGAATATTACGGAAAACTTTCTGAAGTTGAGGAAAAGATTAAAAATGACGACTTTTTTTTCATTCATAAATCTTATCTAATAAATTACAATCATGTTATTGAATATTCCTATGAATATGTGAAAATGTCCAATAATGAAATACTTGGAATAAGTCAAAACAACAGAAAGGCAGTTCGTGAAAAATTGCTGCGAAAAAGGCAGAGGATGCGCCATGTCAGGTAGCTATACGGCAGTGTATTTAATTACAAATATGTTTGCAACATATACCCTTTACAGATATATGTGCATATTTTTTGACAGGAAGGATGTTGATAAAAGACGAGAATTCATGTCCTATGCACTGTATTATTGCATTATCAGCCTGTTGTACTTGTCGTTTAACAATCCTGCCATTAACATTGCTTCAAATTTAATAATGTTTTTTTTGCTTACATATAATTATCAGTCAACAACAAAAACCAGGTTGATAGCTGTTGTGTCAACTTATATGATTTTAATGACTATTGAAGTTCTTGTGATGCTGATACTTCAAAATTACGGAATAACCGCAACATCCGGAAATGATGCGGCTTTAATTACAGGGCTTATCAGTATAAAAATTATTTCATATATTTTTATGTTGTTTATGTCAAATTTTAAAATGATAAATAACGAAATAAAAGTGTCCAATATTCACTGGCTGTCCATATTTATTATACCGGTGGGTACCTTGATATTAGTGCTGATTATGATTTCCATGGATTATGATTCCAATGTTACCGGAACAATAATAAGCATAATGATTTTGCTGGTTATTAATGTGTTTGTTTTTTACTTTTATGATGAACTTATGAAGTCATATCAATCGAAAATTGAAAAAACCCTTCTTCAGCAGCAAAATAATGCTTATTTAAAGCAGCTTGAAATTATTAATCAATCCAAAGAAAACATTAAAACATTCAGGCATAATGTTAAAAATCATGCTTTAACATTAAAGTATTATATAGACAATCATGACAGGGATGGCGCCATAAAATATTTGGACAATATATTCGAATTTATTAATTATTCAAAGGAGCATGCCAAATCAGGCAATTTTGAAATAGACAGCCTTATAAATTATAAGATGGATTTGGCTGAGAAAAACAATATAAAAGCAGAAGTATATCTGGCAATTCCCCATAAGCTAAATATTAATCCTTTTGATTTAAATATTGTTATAGGAAATTTGCTGGATAATGCAATTGAAGCAGCATTAAAGGCAGAAAACAAATTTATCAATATATCCATCGAATTGGACAGAAATGTTCTATATATAAGTATTTCTAATTCCTATGACGGCAGACTGAAACTTATAAAGAATAAATTGGTAACAACAAAAGACAACGACAATCACGGCATAGGATTAAGCAGTGTACAAAATTCGATAGAAAAGTATAATGGTACCATGAATATTCACTATGACGAGCGAGTGTTTTATGTGGATGTATTAATGTACAATTAATATTCTATGTCTTTTCATATTTGATGAACAAATATTAGGGTTCAGTTTCATGTTTAAGTTTTGACATAAATTCATATTAATTATTACATGGCAAGAAATTTGGTATGTATTTGTGATACAATGGCATTACATTATAGAGGAGGACGATGCCATGAATTTTGAAGAATATATTAGAAAAGTATATACAATTGCATTTAGACTTACAGGAGACGAAACTACAGCCAAAGACGTTGCTTCTCTTGCTATTGATAAAAATGCAAATATTGTAAAAGAAAATATTGATTCAAATATATTACATATTACCATAAAAGAAGTTTGTGGCATATTTCTTACGGAGTATAGTATATTCAGCAGTGAATCATTTTACAATAAAAATAATACAACTATACAAAATAAATTGATGAATTTAGAGCCGCTGAGCAGGACAGCAGTGGTATGGAAGGACATAATGGGATATAATATGAAGGATTTGGAAACAATATCAAATTGCCCAAAATCAAAGCTTTATGAGAAGTTAAACAAGGCCAGGAAAAATCTCATCCACTTTTAGTCATCCTTCGCGCAGCTAATGATATCAAACGATTAATAATACCATCTTAAGCTTCAGCGAAGGATCTCATTTGGAGGACTAATGAAATATAAATGTCTAATACTTGACCATGATGATACGGCCGTAAAAAGCACACCAAATATACATTATCCCTCCTTTGTGGAGGCGTTAAAATCATTAAGACCTGATATTGAAATAAGCCTTAATGATTTTGTTAATTATTGTTTTAATCCCGGATTTTCATTGCTTTGCAAGGATATATTGAAATTCAGCGATACAGAGCAACAGTATCAATACAAGATTTGGAAGGATTATGTCAATAATAATTCCCCGGAATTTTATTCAGGTTTTACTGAATTAATAAAGGAATATAAAAACTTAGGCGGAACAATATGTGTTGTATCACATTCTGAAAGCCAGCATATAATCAGAGATTATACTAAGCATTGTGGTCTTAAACCGGATTTAATTTTTGGGTGGGAACTTGATGAGCATCAAAGGAAACCTAATTCTTATCCAATAATTGAAACTATGAAAAGGTTTAATTTAAGAAATACGGAAATGCTGGTGTTGGATGATTCAAAATTGGGTCTTGACATGGCAAGAAGCTGTAATGTTGAATTTGCAGCAGCGGGATGGTCTCACTCAGTTCCTGAAATAGAAAAATACATGAGAGAAAACTCAGATTATTATTTTTCAACAATTGATGAATTTAGAAAATTCATATTGGACTGCGGGAACCTATAGGATTTCAAATAGCTAAACTCATACCCGGCATCTTTTAATTTCCAATTTTTTGTTGATAGGCAAAACCTTATTTGATATACTGGTTATATCAATATTTTTTTGTGCAAATGGAAAGGTGGAAATAAAAGATGTCGGTTGAAAAATTATTACTTTCAAACCTTAGCACCATAGAAGCAGAAATTACTATCGCAAAATTAAAATCATATGGAATACCGGTATTAAAAAAATCAAAAGGCACCGGTGAGCTCATGGAAATATACACAGGTGCAAACATGTATGGAATAGATTTATATGTACCTTCAGACATGATTGAATTGGCAGAGGAATTATTGAAACAGGAAAATGAAACGGAATAGCTGCAGTTATTTGATTGACTATTAATTGAATATATAAAATGCAAATCAAATTACATAAAAAAGGAATGAAAAGATAATGATGATTAAAACATGGATATGGTTATTAATAATAGCTGTTTTATGTGCATTGCTTATATACGTAGCAAAAAAGAAAACCAAATGGTTTGGTTTGATGCTTTCCATACTATTCTTTGTTGTTTCAATTTTTATAGTTGTATATTCAAAAAGCATGACATCATCATATTTAATATTATTCATTATTTTTATAATAGCTAATATTCCTACGGCAATACAATTATATATTTTTTTTAAATATCCCGAAAATTGAATTCAGGGGCGGTTCCAAGAACCGTCCCTAATAATCTTGATCTCAGTTGATTATTGATATAGTATAATGTAGAAATCCGAAGAAATAATAAGGACAATAATGTTACAAAAGAGGAGATATTATTGAAGAAATATAAAGTATGGATACTGTTGGCATCATGTGTTTTGTTTTGGTCAGGTAATTATGTTTTCGGCTCATTGGTTGTCACGGAATTGACGCCGGTTGGTCTGACATTTATAAGATGGTTGTTTGCATCGGTTATTTTATTGATAGTTGGGCAGAAAATAGAAAAGCCTGATTGGAAGGAGGTTTGCAAACAGTGGCCTAAAATTACAATGCTGTCTATGACCGGCATTATAGGTTATAATATAATTTTGTACTATGCTCTTTATCACACATCACCGCTTAATGCCGCCTTGGTTAATTCTATCAATCCAAGTTTAATAGCAATAGTTTCAGCATTTTATTTAAAAGAAAGAATTACAAAATATCACGTTTTTGGAATAGTGATTTCATTTCTGGGGGTATGGATTGTATTAACAAAGGGAAATTTGCTCCAAGCTTTCACTATGAAGTATAACAGGGGAGATTTGCTTGTAATAGCTGCTGTGATTACATGGACATCATACTCTGTAATAAGTAAAAAGCTTACAACTGTTCCTCCCATTACTTCTACAGGCGTTTCGGGAATTATGGCTGCAATTATACTATTTCCGTTTGCAATGACTAGCGGAGTAAATTATTTAAATATGAGCAATTTGGCACTGACAGCCGTAATTTATATTATTTTGTTCCCGTCATTATTATCCTTTGTCTTCTGGAACATTGGAGTGAGGGAAATCGGTGCAGGCAAGACAGGCATATTTTTGAATTTAAACCCTGTGTTTACTGCATTTATTAGCAGGGCAATGGGGCAGGATATTACATGGGTGCAGGTTATAGGGGGACTATCAGTGTTTACGGGAGTTTATATAACTACTGCATTTAAGAGTAAGACTGTAAGGCTCAAATGAGGAGGTTATAATGGAGAAAGGCTATATTCATATATATACAGGTAACGGAAAAGGAAAAACAACTGCTGCCTTTGGTCTTGCCGTAAGGGCTGCTTTATCCGGCAAAAAAGTTTTTATAGGGCAGTTTGTCAAAAACATGGAGTACAATGAAACAAAGATAAAAGATTATTTGAGCAATATCGAAATAAAACAATTGGGAAGGGGATGCTTCATATACGAAGATCCTGAAGAAATTGACAAAGAAACAGCAAAAAAGGGCTTGGAAGAATGCAGCATTCTTCTGGCAAGCGGAGAATATGGACTGATAATCCTTGATGAAATAAACATAGCTCTTTATTTCAAGCTTTTTGAAGTATCTGATGTAGTCAATGCATTAAAAAATAAGGCCGAGAACACGGAAGTTGTGCTGACCGGTCGATATGCTCCCAAAGAGCTTATTGAAATGGCCGATTTAGTAACCAAGATGGTTGAAATAAAGCACTATTACAGCCGCGGAGTATTATCCAGAAACGGTATAGATCACTAAAATTATTGGGGACGGTTCTTTTTTTTAAGAACCGTCCCTTAAAAATGAAATATCATTTTTTTACTGCCTTTGTTGCATAAAAGGTAGGCATATTCAATTCATGGAGCCTTCCTGAACCGTTTGTATCTTCATAAATGTCTTCTATAATAAAACCTGCTTTTATTTGTCCCCCTATTTGTTCCTCAATAGAATGAGAAAATTGAATTCCCCAATCCTTTTCTACCGAAAGCTGATAAAGCTCTTCATCCTTCAGCGGATTAAAGGGCAGCTTTCGTACAGGTGTTGTTTCATCATCATCAAAAATAAAATTAATTCCGTTATCTAATCCTGCCAATAATATTCCTCCTTTTTTCAACACTCTGAAGCATTCCTTCCAAACAGGAATAACATCCTCTATATAGCAGTTAGATACAGGATGAAATATCAAATCAAAAGTTTCATCCTCAAAGGGCAATGGCTTTGTCATATCAGCCCTTATAGTTTTAATCTCATAATTTTCCCTTTTAGCAACCTCAATTTCACTTGCAATTTGTTTCTCTGAATAATCCAGTACAGTACATTTTGCACCCAATGCAGTGAAAATCGGCATCTGCTGACCGCCGCCCGAAGCAAGACCAAGAACTTCGGCATTCTTCATCTCGCAAAACCATTCCTTTGGTACAGGCTTAGTCGGTGTTAACAAAACAAACCAATCATTGTTTTTTGCTCTTTCAAATATTTCGTGACTGACAGGCTGCCCCCATTCCCATCCTTCATCAATCCATTTATCAATGAATTTTGAATTAACTTCTGTATACTTTGGAGATTTTGGAGACGGTTTTTTTCCTTCTTCGGGTTTTATCTCTGATTTTTTCATAAA
>DMWH01000003.1:17253-17648 GCA_003483345.1 Clostridiales bacterium
ATATATTGTATATAATGGATATATACACTATTTACGGAGATGGAAATGAATATAATAATAAGCAATTCAAGCGGTCAACCAATTTACGAACAGATTGCTTCTCAGATAAAGTCTATGATTATCACAGGTGAATTAAGAGAGGGAGAGGCACTGCCTTCCATGAGACTTCTTGCAAAGGAGCTGAGAATCAGTGTTATTACAACAAAACGGGCATACGATGAACTTGAAAGGGAAGGATTCATTGTTTCCTTCACCGGGAAAGGATGTTTTGTGGCAGGCAAAAATATCGAATTGATAAAGGAACAGCATCTTAAGGAGATAGAAAACCACATGCAGGAAATACTTAAATTATCAAAGGAATGCGGTTTGAAGCTGGATGAAATGATTGAAATGAT
>DMWH01000149.1 GCA_003483345.1 Clostridiales bacterium
GGTGTTCTTGGGAAGAGATTTCAACAAGATAAGAAATTACAGTGAAGATGTTGCAGCAAAAATTGACAGAGAAATGCGAAGAATAATAGATAATGCCTATAATAAAACAGAAAAGCTTTTAAGCGAGAATATAGAAAAGCTGCACAGAGTTGCTCAGGCCCTTCTCGAAAAGGAAACAATAACAGGCAAAGAGTTTGAAATACTCTTTGACGGAGGAAGCATAAGTTAGAAAAAATCGAATAAGAATACCGGGTTTGTAAATAATATAATAAGGAACGGCATACTGCCGTTCCATTTTATTAGCAAAATACCTCGATTCGCTTATTTTTTGCAAGAAATTTTTAAATAAAATCATTTATTCGAAAGTGTTGCAAAAAACATGAATTCATATTAAAATATAGCTTGAGATTATGCATTTAGATAAAAGGAGGCAATAATGTTCGATAAAGAAAAGCTCTCCCATATAAAAGAAGCAAGACAACAATGGGAGGAAAATGTTTTGGCGAAAACCTTAAACAAGGCGCCTGAAAGCAAGGAAGTGTTTAAAACAGTTTCCGGCTCTGCAGTTAACAGATTATATACACCTGAAGATATTGCAGATATTGATTATGAAAGCGAAATAGGATATCCGGGTCAATATCCTTTTACAAGAGGATATCAACCTACCATGTATAGAGGAAAACCATGGACTATGCGTATGTACGCAGGATTTGCAACTGCAGAAGAATCAAATGAAAGATACAAATACCTGGTTAGCCAAGGCTCTACAGGTTTATCTGTTGCATTTGACCTTCCAACGCAAATAGGTTATGACTCTGACCACCCGTTGGCACAGGGAGAAGTAGGAAAAGTCGGAGTTGCCATTGACTCATTAAAGGATATGGAAATATTGTTTAACGGAATCCCTCTTGATAAAGTAAGTACTTCAATGACAATAAATGCTCCTGCAGCAGTTCTTTTGGCAATGTATATTGCAGTTGCCGAAAAACAAGGAGTAACTCCCGACAAATTAAGAGGAACAATCCAAAATGACATATTAAAGGAATACATAGCAAGAGGTACATACATATTCCCCACCGAGCCGTCTATGAGGCTTATTACAAATATATTCGAGTATTGCTCAAAAGAAGTTCCAAAATGGAATACCATCAGTATTTCAGGATACCATATCAGAGAAGCAGGCTCAACTGCAGCTCAGGAAGTTGGTTTTACTTTAGCAGACGGAATTGCATATGTTGATGCTGCCATAAAGGCAGGACTTGACGTTGACACATTTGCACCAAGACTGTCCTTCTTCTTCAATTCACATAATGACTTGTTTGAAGAAGTTGCAAAATTCAGAGCTGCAAGAAGACTTTGGGCAAAAATCATGAAGGATAGATTCAAAGCTAAGGACGAAAAATCCATGATGCTTAAATTCCACACACAAACTGCCGGCTGTACACTTACTGCACAGCAGCCTGACAACAATATTATAAGGGTTGCAATGCAGGCACTTGCAGCAGTTCTTGGCGGAACCCAGTCTTTGCACACTAATTCCAGAGATGAAGCACTTGCTCTTCCAACAACTGATTCAGTTACAATTGCTTTAAGAACACAGCAGATTATTGCAAGCGAAACGGGAGTAACCAATACCGTAGACCCGTTGGCAGGCTCATATTATATTGAAGCAAAGACAAAAGAAATCGAAGAAGAAGCAATGAAATATATTACTAAGATAGATGAATTGGGCGGAGCAGCAAGAGCCATAGACTTAGGCTATATTCAAAAAGAAATTTCAGATTCTGCATATAAATATCAGATGGAAATTGAATCTCTCGACAGAATAGTTGTAGGAGTTAATAAATATCAGGTAGAAGAAGAACCCCCGAAAGGGCTGTTAAAAGTTGACCCGGTTGTGGGAGAAATGCAGAAACAGAAAATTAATGAAACAAAAGCTCAAAGAAACAATGCCTTAGTTAATGAAAAACTTGAGTCACTTAGGAAAGCTTGTGAAGGAACTGAAAATGTAATGCCCTTTATACTCGATGCAGTTAGAGAATATGCTACACTGGGAGAAATATGCGGTGTTATGAGAGAAGTTTTTGGTGAATACGAGCAAGCAGTATTGCTTTAAGGAGGATAAAATGAACAGACCAATAAGAGTTTTAATAGCAAAGCCCGGTCTTGACGGCCATGACAGAGGTGCCAAGGTTATAGCAAGAGCCCTTAGAGATGCAGGTATGGAAGTAATTTATACAGGCCTCAGACAGACTCCTGAACAAATAGTTGCTACTGCAGTTCAGGAAGATGTTGATGTTGTGGGGATGAGTATATTATCGGGAGCACATAACCACTTATTTCCGAGAGTTGCCGAGTTATTAAAGGAACAAGGTGTTGATGATATACTGATAATAGGCGGAGGAGTAATTCCCGATGACGATATTCAAGGTCTTAAGGAAGCCGGAATTAAGGAAATATTCACACCGGGCACAGAAACCACAAAAATGATTGAATATATAAAAAGTAATGTACAAAGGTAAGGGGACACACCTCTACTATAGTGCAAGTCTTTGTAGGTAAGAGGAATGTCCCCGAATAAGAATGGATGGTGGCATAATGGATTATAAGCAGTTGGTGGAGAAAATGCTTATAGGTGACAAGAGAGCTTGTGCCAAGCTTATAACTGCAGTGGAAAACGAGCCTGATAAAGCTGAAAAAATTATAAGAGAAATCCACCAATATACAGGAAACGCCCATATAATCGGAATTACCGGACCTCCCGGTGCAGGGAAAAGCACGCTTACGGATAAAATAGTTAAAGCATTGGTAAGTGAAGGAAACAAGGTTGGGGTCATTGCAATAGACCCAACCAGTCCTTATTCAGGAGGCTCCATACTTGGAGACAGAATCCGTATGCAGGACCTTGCGCTGAACCCCGATGTTTTCATACGCAGTATGGGAACCAGAGGTTACTTGGGAGGTTTATCAAAGTATACAAAGAATGCCTTGAAGATATTGGATGCAGCCGGCTACAATTATATAATTATCGAAACCGTGGGCGTCGGCCAGTCAGAAGTAGATATAGTAAAAATTGCAGATACAATTGTAATGGTAATGGTTCCGGGTCTCGGGGACGATATTCAATCAATTAAGGCAGGCATAATGGAAATAGGCGACATTTTTGCAATCAATAAAAGCGATTTGTTCGGAGCTGACCGCACAGCCGTTGAAGTAAACATGATGCTTGATTTAACCATGGATATGGACAGAAGACCTCCTGTGGTAAAGGTTGTAGCTGTAAATAATGAAGGTATTGATGACCTGGTAGATGAAATTAAGGAGCATATAAAATACCTGAAAGCAAGCGGGAAATTTGAAGAAAGACGAAAGAACAATTTAAAATTAGAAGTTGTGGAGCTTATAGAAGAAGAGCTTAGAAAAATTGTTATATCGCAAACAGACAGCGAAAATAAATTAGATAGTGAAGTAATTGAAATATTAAACAAGAATAAGAATGTTTACGAAGTAAGAGATGAATTTTTAAAAGTANNTGAAGGAGGTAATTATGGTTAAAAAAGTAGATCACATAGGTATTGCCGTAAAAAATTTAGATGAAGCGTTAAATTTTTATGAAAATATACTTGGATTAAAATCAGCAGGAACAGAAACTGTGGAAGAGCAAAAAGTTAGGGTAGCCTTTCTTCCATTAGGAGATACTGAGGTTGAACTTTTGGAATCAACAGAAGAAGACGGACCGATTGCAAGATATATTGCAAAAAACGGTGAAGGTATTCAGCATATAGCTTACAAAGTTGATGATATAGAAAAAGCAATAGAAGAAATGAAAGAAAATGGAATAAGAATGATAGACGAGAAACCGCGCTACGGAGCCGGAGGCGCTAAGATAGCATTCTGTCATCCGAAATCCACATTTGGAGTTCTTATTGAGCTCTGTCAAAGAGACTGATTAAACAACAAACAACCTGACGTAAATGCAAGGACTCTTGAGAAAATTATTATAACCGGAATAGTATTGTGAAGGGAGGAGATAAATATATTAGAAATTGATGTGCAGTATCACTGAGGTATCATAAGTATATTAAATCAAGCAATTCTAACAAGAGGTACAAAAGAAGGGGAGTGTCTAACCGGCACAAAGCTCAATACTTTGGAGGTATAATATGTCTAAAAAAACAGAAGAGGTATACAATAGAAAATCCAAATTAAAACAAGGCGGCGGACCTAAAAGAATAGAAAAGCAGCATGAACAGGGAAAACTGACTGCTAGGGAAAGATTGAGCCTATTGTTTGATGAAGGAAGTTTTAGAGAAATAGGATTATTTGTAAAACACAGATGCACAGATTTTGGAATGGAAGAAGTGGAAACCCCAGGAGAAGGTGTAGTAACAGGATATGGAACAGTTGACGGAAGACTGGTTTATGCATATGCTCAAGACTTCACAGTACTCGGAGGATCCCTTGGAGCCATGCATGCAAAAAAGATTACTACAGTTATGGATTTAGCTTTGAAAATGGGAGCACCCATAATCGGGATGAATGATTCAGGCGGAGCAAGAATACAAGAAGGCGTGGATGCCTTGAGCGGATACGGAAGCATATTCTACAGAAATACAATTTCATCAGGAGTAATTCCGCAAATATCGGCAATAATGGGTCCATGTGCAGGAGGAGCCGTTTATTCACCTGCTATAACAGACTTCACATTTATGGTAGATAAAACAAGCCAGATGTTTATTACGGGACCGCAGGTAATTAAGACAGTAACCGGAGAAGATATCAGCTCGGAAGCATTAGGCGGAGCAATGGCACACAATGCAATAAGCGGAGTAGCTCACTTTGTAAGTGCAAACGATGAAGCTTGCATACAGGAAATAAAAAGACTGTTAAGCTTTTTGCCGTCTAACAATTTAGAAACATCACCGCTGGTGGAAACGAATGACGATTTAAATAGAATAGAAGAAAAATTAAATGACATAGTTCCTGAAAATCCAAACAAGGCATACGATGTTAAAGAAGTAATAGAAACAATAGCAGACAATAACGACTTCTTGGAAACACAGCCCTACTATGCTAAAAATATTGTAACTGGATTCATAAGAATAAACGGACAGACAATAGGTGTTATTGCAAATCAGCCAAGACATTTAGCAGGTTGCCTTGATATAGATGCATCTGATAAATCAAGCAGATTTATTAGAACATGCGATTGCTTTAATATTCCGTTGTTGAATTTGGTTGACGTTCCTGGATTTTTACCGGGCTCAGCACAAGAACACGGGGGAATTATAAGACATGGAGCAAAAATGCTCTTTGCATATTCTGAAGCTACAGTTCCAAAGGTTACGCTTATATTAAGAAAAGCATATGGCGGAGCTTACTTAGGAATGTGTTCAAAAGAATTAGGAGCAGATGTGGTATTGGCATGGCCGACAGCTGAAATTGCGGTAATGGGACCTGATGGAGCAGCAAATATAATATTTAGAAAAGAAATCGAAAAAGCTGATAACCCCGAAGAAGAAAGAAAAGCGAAAATTGAAGAGTATAAAGAGAAATTTTCTAACCCATATGTAGCTGCTGCAAGAGGATTTGTAGATGATATTATTGAGCCGTCAATAACAAGACCAATACTTGCAGGTGCATTCGAAATGCTATCAAGCAAGAGGGAAACAAGACCGGTCAAGAAACATGGAAATCTTCCGGTATAATGCTATACAAGAAAGAGGTGATTGAATGTTATTCAGTGATACAATGTCAATGGGAGAGAAATTTGTAAACAGTATGGCAATAACAATATTAGGAATGTCAGTAGTATATGTAGTACTGATTATTATAGCTTATTCCCTTGATTTGTTAAGAGTTTTATTTGGAGAAAAAGATAAAAAAAAAATTGCTGATAATACAGAAGGGTTAATCAGGGTAGACGAAAGTATGAAAACAACTAATAACAACACAGAAACGACTGAAGTTGACCCAAATTTTCTGGCAGTGTTGACAGCTGCAATTGCAGTTCAAAATACTGATGAATTAATAGCTGTGCTGACAGCAGCAGTCTTGGCTCAAAGCGGCAGAAGCACGGAAGAAATATTTATTAAATCAATTATGCCGGTTAAGCAAAAGAGCAGTATATGGGCTTCAGCCGGAAGACAAGAACAAATGTTAAAAACAATATAGCAAAAGGAGAATGAATCATGAAAAAATATTTAATAACAGTAAATGGCGTTACATATGAAGTATTAGCAGAAGAAGTAAGAGGAAATCAACCGGTAATACAACAAGTTATCCAACAACCTGCACCGGTAGTACAGCCGGCACCGGCACCAGCTCCGGCACCTGCACCGGCTCCGGCACCTGCGCCGGCTCCGACACCTGCACCGGTTGTGAAGGAAGCGCCAAAGGCAGCACCAACAGGAGGAAAACAAATAACATCCCCAATGCCTGGTAGCATATTTAAAGTTAATGTGAAACCTGGAGATAAAGTAAAAAGAGGAGATGTAGTAATAGTATTAGAAGCAATGAAAATGGAAAATGAAATATTTGCATCTGAAGATGCTGTAGTTGCATCGGTGGAAGTTAAAGAAGGAGCAACGGTAGACACTGGAGATGTATTGGTGGTACTTGAATAAATGACTATAGTGTCAAAAGAAAATATTACTTTTGACACCTAAATCATTAAATATTATTAGAAATGAGGTAATAGTATATGATAAATACGTTGATTATAGGAGTAAAAGGCTTCTTGGCAACTTCCGGATTTACAGCAATAACACCGGGACAAGTTATCATGCTAATAATATCTTTTACACTTTTATATTTAGCAATTGTAAAACAATTTGAGCCATTATTATTACTGCCAATAGGATTTGGAATGTTTCTGGCAAACCTTCCATTGGCGGGAATGATGGCAGAGCCGGTGGGAAAATTTGGAGAAGAAGGATTTCAAGCAGGAGGACTGCTTTACTATCTATACATGGGAGTAAAATTAGGTATATATCCACCGCTTATATTTATGGGCGTAGGAGCAATGACAGATTTTGGTCCCTTAATTGCAAATCCAAAGAGTATATTATTGGGAGCGGCAGCACAATTAGGGATATTCTTCGTATTCGTTGGAGCAATACTATTAGGCTTTAATCCACAGGAAGCATCTTCAATAGGAATTATAGGAGGAGCGGACGGACCTACGGCATTATACCTAACAGCAAAGCTTGCACCGCATTTGCTAGGACCGATAGCAATAGCGGCGTACTCATATATGGCACTCGTTCCGATTATCCAGCCGCCGATTATGAGGGCGCTTACGACGAAGGAAGAAAGATGTGTCGTAATGGAACAACTAAGACCGGTTTCAAAAAAAGAAAGAATAATATTCCCGATATTTGTAACATTACTTGTATCTTTAATACTTCCGTCAGCAGCACCATTGGTTGGAATGCTTATGATGGGTAACCTGCTGAGAGAATCAGGAGTAACGGAAAGATTATCAAAAACAGCACAAAACGACCTGATGAACATAATAACAATATTCTTAGGAACAACGGTTGGGGCAACATCAAGCGCAGAAACCTTCTTGAGACCTCAGACCTTAATGATAATCGGGTTGGGACTTTTAGCTTTTTCCTTCGGAACAGCAGGAGGAGTATTGTTTGGCAAAATTATGTACAAGACTTCAGGAGGAAAGGTGAATCCTCTAATCGGGTCTGCAGGAGTATCTGCGGTACCGATGGCAGCTCGTGTATCACAAGTTGTTGGACAACAAGAAAATCCGGGGAACTTCTTATTAATGCATGCAATGGGACCTAATGTGGCAGGTGTAATCGGCTCGGCAGTTGCTGCAGGATTATTGCTTTCAACTTTCGGTTAAAAATTAATAACAATATCATTTAAATATGATAATATTAATGCATCCGTATCATCGGGTGCATTTTATTTTTCGGTGCCAGGCACCATAAAACAATTAATAACCCTTAAAAAACAAATGTTAAGTTTAAATATATGTGGTATAATTAGGTAAATAATTTTCAGGCATGAATTAAAAAATTTCAATATATATATTAATAACCGGAGGGGAAAATGAAAAATTTAGTTGTTTATTATTCAAAAAGCGGAAATACAGAAACTGTAGCAAAAGAAATTGCAAAAGCAATAAATGGTGACATCAAAAAAATTGAGCTCGAAAAAGAAATTGGATTAATGTCAGCTGCCTTTTCAGCTTTTTTCGGCTTAAAAGTTAAAATTAAGTCAATGAATTTTAATTTGCAGGATTACGACAATATATTTATTGGAACCCCTGTTTGGGCAGGAAAAACTTCTACTCCAATCAATACATTTCTTAGCAAAGCAAATTTAGCAGGAAAAAATGTATATATTTTTGCAACTCAAGGAGATAATAAGACTCCAAGCTTAGTATATGAGTCTGTTAAAACACGTGTTGAAGCAAAAGGAGGAAAAGTAATAGACAACTTCTTTATACAAACAGATATAAAAAGTCCCATTACAATTGAACAAGCAAGCACCCCTGTAGCAGAGTGGATTAATAAAAATAATTTAGGGTAAAATAATGGTGCCAGGCACGTAACGGTGCCTGGCAACGAATGATGAGGTATAGTGTAATCTTAATTTACCTGAATTAGATGAATAATTAGAAACACTAAAGAACCAATACCTATTAATCTATGTATTTTGAAAATCTTCGGGTTCTTC
>DMWH01000069.1 GCA_003483345.1 Clostridiales bacterium
ATGTCAACTCAAGATAAACAAGAAAATATTCATAAATTTTATACCATATTTATAACAAACTAAAAGAATTGAATTCCGCATGATACGGAATTCAATTCTAATAGTATAGAATATTTAATTATTGAAGGGACTTATTAAAAATAATTAATATATTTTTACCAGTAAATCAGTTTTGTACCTATTCCTTTTTCCTGAGCTGTTCTGTAAACTCTTGTTGCTATTGCAACGTCTTCAATTCCCATTCCGACAGAATTATAATATATGATTTCCTGATCATTCTCTCTGCCAATTTTATCGCCAATTACAATTTCACCAATCTCAGCATATATCTCTTCATCTGCAAATAAACCTTCATTTGCCATTATTGCAATTGTGCTTGCCATTCTGTGCTTTACATCCTCCCAGGTATCGACAACAACCTTCTGCGCTTTTCTCACGGCATCAAATGTATATTCATAGCCGCCCACATTTATACAAGTTGTTCCCGGCATAATCCAATCTGCTTCTACAATAGGCTCTTTAGAAACTGTTGCTGTAATAATGATATCTGATTTCTTGCAGTATTCTTCCAAAGATTTTATCGGTGTAATGCTGCGATTAAGTTTCTTGCTCATTTCATCAGCAAAATTAACTGCTCTATCATAATATAAGTCGTATACGTAGATTTCATTTATGCTTGGTCTCGTGCATACTGCAGCCTCCAACTGAGTCCTGTTTTGTACACCGGCACCTATCAAAGTTACAATTTTGCTGTCATTTTTTGATAGGTACTTCACGGCTACTCCGCCTATGGCTCCTGTTCTGGCAGCGCTGATTATGGTGCCATCCATTATTGCTACCGGGAACTTTGTATCAGGGTCATTAATAATAGTAATACCACTTGCTCTGGGGATTCCTCGCTCAACATTCTTGGGATTACTTCCAATCCATTTTATCCCGGCCATATTATATTTTCCTTTTACATAGCCCGGCATTGCATTGATCCTTCCAAAAGCAACTTCATCATCAATTGTCTTTCCAAAACCCATAGCAACTTTATGCGGTGTAATAGTTTCTCCTTTACTGCGCAAAGATAAGACTTCTTCCATATCTTCAATAGCCAGTTTCATATCACCTCCGCCTAAGTCAATAACTTCTTGTTTATTCAGATATAAAATATCAAATTTATTACTCACTTTAATTTCCTCCTAATTTTATATTATATTTTCTTTTTATTAGTATTAATTACCCAATGGAAACTCACAAGCTACAAAATGATTAGTACATATTTCTCTCAACTCTGGAATGCGTTTCTTACATTCGTCTCGTACATACATACAACGATTTGCAAACCTGCATTCATCAGGCATATTAATCGGAGAAGTAACTTCACCTTTAATTATAATACGCTCCGTTTTTTCGCCTAAACTCGGTACAGGTATAGCAGATAACAATGCCGTCGTATAGGGATGCAGAGGATGTGTAAACAATTCTTCTGCAGGTGCCATCTCCACAATTTTACCCAAATACATTACAGCAATATAATCAGAGAAATGATTAACTACAGAAAGGTCGTGTGTGATAAACATATAAGTGAGATTTAAGTTTTTCTGCAGCTCCTTAAGCAAATTGAGTATTTGTGCTTGGATTGATACATCCAATGCAGAAACCGGTTCGTCGCAAACAATGAATTTGGGATTAACTGAAAGAGCACGCGCTATACCTATTCGCTGCCTGCGTCCGCCATCCAATTCATGAGGATAAGTATTAAAAAACCTTTCTGCCAAACCGACAGTTTCCATTAATTCCAGTACTCTTTTTTCTCTTTCTTTCTTGTTTGTAATGAGTTTATGAATTATTATAGGCTCACTTATTATTTGATTTATTGTCTTTCGTGGATCAAGAGATGAAAAAGGATCTTGAAAAATAATTTGCATATCCTTTCTAGCTTTTCTGAGTTCAGATTCATTAAGTTTCAATAAATCGCGTCCATCAAAATAAACTTCTCCGGAAGTAGGTTCAATAAGACGAAGTATACTTCTGCCGGTAGTAGATTTACCGCATCCGGATTCACCAACTACACCAAGCGTTTTGCCCTCTTCAATATTAAAACTTATTCCATCAACGGCTTGCAGCATCCCCCTAGATGTGTTGAAATATTTTTTTAAATTTTTTACTTCAATTAAATTCGCCATTATCATTTCCCCCTCTCGATATGAAATAGAGGATCATCATAGGCGGTACATTCAACCATATGTGTATCGCTAATCCATCTTGGAACAGGCTTTTTCTCACGACATTTATCGGTTGCATACAAACATCTTGGCGAGAATGAACACCCAACAGGTAAATTTGCAGGGTCAGGCATTAATCCGCGAATAGGTTTTAACATAGCTTTTCTATCTTTTATATTAGGCAGTGAATTAAACAAACCTTCGGTGTAAGGATGCTTCGTTTCATTAAATATATCCTCAAGAGTACCCTTTTCAACGATTCTTCCTGCATACATTACCGCTACCTCATCACAAACTTCAGCTACTATACCTAAATCGTGTGTAATCATAAGCAATGAAGTTTCATATTTTTCTCTTAATTCATTCATCAGTTCCAATACTTGAGCCTGTATTGTTACATCCAGTGCAGTAGTAGGCTCGTCAGCAATCAATAGTTTTGGATGACATGCAAGAGCTATAGCAATAACAACACGCTGTTTCATACCGCCTGAAAACTGATGCGGATAATCATTGACACGATATCCGGAGATGCCGACCAACTCAAGCATTTCTTTTGCTCTTTTGTTTGCTTCTGATTTTGTTACATTCTCATGCAGCAAAATACTCTCAGCTATCTGCTCGCCCACAGTGAATACCGGATTAAGTGCTGTCATTGGGTCTTGAAAAATCATAGCTATATCTTTTCCACGAATTCTTTCTAATTCCTTAGTGTTCTTATCTAGAATATTCTCACCATCAAGCTCAATAACTCCGCTTTTGATAACTCCCGGAGGGTCAGGTATAAGGCGAAGCATTGCAAGTGCAGTAGTTGTTTTACCTGCACCGGTTTCACCAACCAAACCGATTGACTTCTTTTTTTTAAGTTGTAAATCGATGCCGTTTACAGCTTTAATTATTCCATTTTCAGTTTCGTAGTAAACGACAAGGTTTTCGATATTTAGAATATTATTTTTGTCCTTCAAAATAAACCATCCTATCTTTTTAGTTTTGGGTCCATTGCATCACGAAGACCATCACCAATTAAATTTATTGATAATACCGTAATAACAATAGCAAGTCCAGGGAACAGTGTCATATAACTATAATCTCGTATAAATGATCTGCTTTCCGAAAGCATTCCTCCCCATTCAGGTGCGGGAGCAGGAATACCGAGTCCGAGAAAACTTAACGATGAAGCCATAGTTATAGCAGAACCGACACGCATCGTAGCCTGCACAATTATTGGCGCAAAAGCATTAGGAAGAATATGTGTAAACATAATACGACTCTTAGTAGCTCCTGCCGCCCGAGCAGCTTCTATAAATTCACTGTCAACTACAGTCATAACAGAAGCTCTGGCTACACGGGCAAATGCAGGAACACTAACCAAGCCTACTGAAAACATCAATACAAATGTACCGGTACCAAAAGCCGTGGAAACACTTATTGCTAGCAATAATGAAGGAATGGAAGAAAAAACATCGCATATCCTCATAATGGTATTTTCAACAGCACCTCCATAGTAGCCGGCAATAATCCCTAACACTGCACCAATTGCTAAAGAAACGAATACTGCTGCAAAGCCGATTGATAATGAATACTTGGCTCCATATAGAATTCTTAAAAAAATATCACGGCCATACTGGTCTGTGCCAAATGGATGCTCTAATGAGGGTGACTTTAAACGAAGAGGTACATTATGTTTAATAATCTTATCATAATCTATAGTTGAATTAGCTGCTATAGCAACAATAATTATAGCTGCAAGCAGGATTAATCCTATAACGGCACCTTTATTCTTTTTAAAATTATGCCATACTTCTCCTATTTGACTTCTTTTCTTATATTTTTGTGATATGGAAACACTTGAATCATTAATTTTTTTGTCTTTTTCCATCATGCACACCTCACTACTTAGAATACCTAGCTTTAATTCTGGGATCAACGAAAGAATAAGCCAGATCTATCATCAATATAACAATACTGGATAGCATTGTTGTTAAAATTATTGCTCCCGTAAGCATTTGATTGTCACGATTATTTATTGAATCAACCATAAGTCTTCCAACACCCGGCCATGCAAAAATTGTTTCTGTTACGACAGCACCTCCTAGGGAGATACCAAATTGAGTTCCAATTACAGTTAAAATAGGAATAAGAGCATTTTTAAAGGCATGTTTAAGAATTACAATTTTCTCGGTTACACCTTTAGCCCGAGCTGTGCGCAAATAATCCTGTCGAATTACTTCCAGCATCGAAGAACGCGTGGTACGCAATATTAGCGCTGCTTGACTTGAGCCGACTGTGATTGCAGGTAATACTATACTTAGAGGTGAATCATTACCAATCGATGGAAACCATCCCAATTTAAGTGCGAATAGAATAATCAACATCAGACCAAGCCAAAAAATAGGAATTGATATACCTATAAGTCCCAGGACTGTGCTAGTGCTGTCAACCCATGTATTTTGGTGAACCGATGCATTTATTCCCAAAGGAATACCTATCAATAATGAAATTAAAGTACTTGCAATGGCCAACTTCAGTGTGGCTGGCAATCGACTGATATATACTTCAAAAACATCTCTATTTGTAACATAGGACATTCCTAAATCTCCTCTCAGCAATCCTCCCATATATCTAAAATATCTAATAATCAATGGATCATTAAGCCCCATTTCTTCACGCATCATTTCCTTTTCCTCAACGGAAACTTGTTGACCCGCTATTACATCAACAATATCTCCAGGAGCAAGGTCAATGAAAAAATACACAATAAACGATACGGCAATCATTATTGGAATTAATAATAACAATCGTTTTAAAACATATTTATACATTCATACCTCCTTGGGTTTATGAATCTAAATATAGAATACCTATATTTATTAACAAAACCCTTGCACCATTGACCTGGTTAAATCAACGGTGCAAGCAATTATTAACTAACTATTCTTCTACTATATACAGATTGTACCAGTGATGGAATAGCCCATGAGGCAGTTCAAAACCCTGTACATTAACATTCATACCAACATTTATCTGCTCAATGGCAAGTGGAATCCAGTTGGCATTATCTATTAAATATTGCTGCAATTCTGCATATAAACTTTTACGTTTTTCATAATCTTTTTCTGCAATAGCTTCATCTATAAGCTTGTCAACATATTCATCGTTGATGTTACTTCTATTCGAGCTTCCCTTAGAATGGAAATATGTTCTAAGTGCATTGTCAGGACCAATTGTATGTCCACCCCAACCGTCAACCGCTAAAGGAAAAGTACCGCCATGGGCAACGCCTGCATTAAATGTTGCCGTTTCAAGAGATTGAATTTCAGCTTCTATACCTATTTCTGCCAGCTGTGCCTGCATTACAGTGGCAACAGCTTTTTGAACTGTACCTGCAGAGCAATAAATTGTTGTTTTAAAACCATCCGGATAACCTGCTTCAGCCAATAATGATTTTGCTTTCTCAGGATTATATTCGGGAGTATCAGCTTCTATGTAAAATTCACTCATTGGATGCATTACACCGTAATGAGGAGTTGCATTACCTTCATAAACAAGTGCCAATAAAGCTTCTCTATCCACAGCATACATTAAAGCTTGGCGAACAAGTTTGTTGGTAAACGGTTCAACTTCCATATTTACTGAAATATGTCTTATGTTGCTGCTTGGAATCTGCCACAATACAAGGTTTTCATCTTCTGCAACATAATGCAAATCAATTACGGGAGGGTCTACACAAATATCAATTTCACCCGTCTGTAAAGCAATAAGTCGAGAAGATGCTTCCGGGATAGATCTGATTACTATCTCTTTAGTCTTCGGTGTACCACCCCAGTAATCATCAAATCTAATTAAAGACAGGTAATCGCCTTGAACCCATTCTTTGTACATATAGGGACCTGTACCTACTTGATTTGCTTCATTTTCATCAAGTGTTTCGAATGCATTTGCACTTAACATAACCGTATTGGGCTCACTGAGCTTATAAACAATGTCATTATCAGGACTAAATAGTATTAAATTAACTGTATAATCATCAATTATTTCAACTTCAGAAATGGAAGCAAACCTTGACTTGGAAGCACCCATTTCTTTGCCGCGATCGATTGTAAATTTCACATCCTTGGCGGTAAACTCGGTACCATCATGAAATTTAACACCTTGGCGAAGTTTGAATTCCCAAACAGTGTCAGAAATCTGTTTCCAAGATTCTGCAAGACCGGGTATATATTCGTCTTTCATAGTATCATAATCAACTAGAGTATTGAAAACCATCAAAAATACACTCTTAGCTGTACCACCAGGTTCATTCTGTACATCCATGCTGGTAAAAACAAGCGAAGGAGCTATCGTAATAGTTTCCTTATATTTAGTATTTGCATCCTCTTTAACATCGAGTGCTTCACCTGTAACAATTACTCCTTTTTTTATTTCTGTAACTGGTTTTCCCGATGAGTCAGTGCCATTAGGGGTCGTCTCTGTTTCGTTGTTTTGCTGTCCGGTATCAGTGGGTTTATCCTGTGTTGAACAACCTGACAGCATAATAAACACCAAACTAATACATAAAATTAATATTAATATTAATTTTTTGTTGTTATACATTCTACACCTCACATAATATAAATTTTTTCTATAATATTATGCAATATATATGCCAATTCAATTTTATCTTAATTTATAAGTTTATTGGCAAAAGTACATAAAATAATAAATAAAAACGGCAATTTTTGCATATTATAATGTGCAAATATTGCCGTTTATTACTCCTGTTTATTGTTACAAATTATATTCTTTGATTTTATTCTGCAAATTGCGTATACTGATTCCCAGTTCCTTTGCAGTAATATCTCTTTTACCTCCATTTTTTTTCAAAGTTGCTTTTATCCACAAATACTCTAATTGTTTAATAGGCATACCTGCTATCAAGTGTTCTAAGCTCAAGTCGGTATTTTGTACATGACTATTTAATTTGTTGCTTTGCACTTCCAAAGGAAGATTGCCTACATCTATCTCATCGGAATTAGATAGAATCATTGCATGTTCAATTATGTTTGCAAGCTGTCGAACATTTCCGGGATAATCATATAAAAGCAGCAATTTTTCTGCTTCAGGAGAAATCTTTTTAACAGATTTATTCTGCTCTCTGTTAAACTGTTTAATAAAATGATTGCAGAGCATAGGAATATCTTCCTTACGCTCGCGGAGTGCCGGCATATGAATATTCATTACATTCAAACGATAGTACAAGTCCTCTCTAAATCTTCCTTCAAGCATCATTTCCATTAGATTTCGATTAGTAGCTGCTATTATTCGTACATCTATCTTCCTGACATCCGAGCTTCCCACAGCAGTAAATTCCTTTTGCTGTATTACGCGAAGCAATTTGCTTTGTAACCCCAACGGCATATCACCTATCTCATCAAGGAATACTGTACCATGATCAGCAATCTCAAATTTCCCTTTTTTGTCTTGTATGGCACCCGTAAAAGAACCGCGTTTATGGCCAAACAATTCTTCTTCCAAAAGGTTTTCAGGTATAGCAGCGCAGTTGATAACTACAAATCGCTCTCTGCTCCGTTTGCCAGAAAAATGTATAGCTCGAGCGACTAATTCTTTCCCGGTTCCGCTCTCTCCCGAAATAATAACATTACTGTCAACATTCTTCAGTTTTTCTATTAAATCATATACTTGCTGCATAGGCTGACTTTTTCCTATCATCTCATGGTACATATAGCGCTGCTTTAGTTCATCACTGAAAAAGCCTACATCATCATTGAGGCGTCGTATTGCCAATGCTTGCTCAATAAAAACAATTAAGTCTTCTACATCCAAGGGTTTTGATAAATAAGTGAAGGCACCTTCTTTAATCGCTTCAACTGTGGTTTTTATGCTGCCAAAGGCCGTCATTATAATAACACTTATATTATTATCGTATTTTTTTATTTTCTTTAGAACTTTTATTCCATCATCATCACCAATAACCAAATCCAGCAGCACCAAATCTATGCTCTCACGTTCAATAATAGAAAGTCCTTCAGAGGCTGTTGTTGCATATCTTATATCATAATTATGACGTAATGCCAAGGAGAGTAATTCACATGTACTAAGTTCATCATCAATTATGAGTATTCTTCGTTTCATCCCTATCACTCCTTCTGAATCTTAACAATATTTCCGTGTAACAATCAATTTCACTATGTATATCTATCATACCATCATTTTCAATCATAAACTGTTGCACTAATGCAAGTCCCAACCCTGTTCCCAGTGTTTTTGTAGTGTAGAAAGGTTCCATGCACCGTTTTATCTCCGTTTCACTCATACCAATGCCCTCATCACGTATACGGACCTCTACAAACTCCATATCCTTATACATAGTAATAGTCATTAATAAAGTCTTGTCCGGCTCGCTTTGAAGTTTCTTTTTCATCGATTCAATTCCGTTTAAAATAATATTTATCAAAGATTGTTTTATCTTATCCCTATTAACAAAAATCTCTGCAGAATCATCTAAATCAATCTCGAAAGATATCTTATCCTTTTTTGTAGCTATCTTAGTCAAATACAGACATTCTTTCACGACATCTGCAAGGTTAACCATTTCTTTTTTTCCTTTTACGGGTCTAGCATAATTAATGAGTCCTTCTATTAACTGATTTATTCTGTTCACTTCATTTGGTACGAATTTTACAATTGCTTCCTGAACATCCGGATCATTCCCTTGGGTCTTAAGCAAAGAGGCCATTGTACTGATAGACATAAGAGGATTTTTTATCTCATGAGCTATGCCTGCTGCTAATCGATTAATTGAACTGCTTTTTTCGTTTTCAAACAGCTCCTGTTTCTTCCTCTCTTCTGCAGTTACATCTTCAACATTCAACAATATACTATTAATGCCTTTTTCGTCATAAGAATTATATATGTTATAGCGATAGCTTCTCTTATTTTCTGCTTCACCCAACTCAATAATAATTGGGCGGCTAACATTTTTACCATAATTTTTGAGCGCAAAAATATCATATTTAATACTTTTCAAAATATCTCCAAATACATTTAAATTGCGAACATCGCTTCCCAAACAATTTTCTCTAATTTTAGCCATATGCAGTGCCGCATGGTTTATCAGTAAAATGCGATAATTCGTATCAAAGGAAACCATTCCGCTCGGTGAAAACTCAATCATTCCATAATAGATTCGGCTATCGCTTTGAATCTGTATCATACGCTTATCCAACTCTATATATGCATCATTTAGCTCCTTGGTTTTTTCTGCTACTTTCTTTTTTAACATCCGGTTAATTACAACATTAAACAAAATTATTATCACTATACCGCAAGCAATTAGGACAAAAATAATAATAATTTTCCGCATCAACTCCTGAGTGATTGCTTGCTCATTATTGAATTGCCACCGTTTGTATATATCCGCATAACTGCCGCTAACCCTCATTTCATTCAAACCTGATTCCATCAGGTTAAAAAATGTTATATCATTTTTTCTTACTAACATTGCATGGCTTATAGGAGAAATATACCTGTTCAATATCGTATATCTATCCTTTAATCCGGCTTCATCAAGTAAATATGCACAACTATCATATACAGCAATTGCCATATCAGCTTGTCCGTTAACCAGTGCTTCTATAACCTTAAATTGATTAGATTTAGCCAGATATTGTTGAATTCCCATTTGTGTCATATTATAATTTGCAGAAGTTCCATATTCAATAACAGCGCTGTATGTTCGATAATCTTTTGCATTTTCCAAAACCCTGACAAGTTTATTTGGCACAACTAAACATAATGTGGAAGAAGATAATTCAGTTGTGTATTGAAGTCCTGATGCATACCTGTCATTTGTTTTGTGTCCAAGTACCACATCCACTTCTTGATTATTAATCGCATTAATACAGTCACGGTCAGATTCATATGGTACATATATAACTTCTAAATTTTTTTGTTTAGCTATCCAATTCATCATATCAATATGCATACCCTTATAAGTTCCGTCTTTGTCAATAAAATGATAGGGCTTTAAATTTGAATTGAATGCAACTCGGATAGTCCCAACATCGGCATGAACCACGGTTTCTACGAAGAGAATTTGATATGTAAATAATAATATGAGTATTAACAATATGTACAATTGCCGTTTTAGCATAAGCTTTCCTCATTTGGTTTAAGATTTATCCTTAGATTATTAAATTATATCATATAGCACACTATTTTACAATGCTTTGACACGCTGTTGCATTTTTTGACATTAGTGCAGTCCTGAAACCTTAGATAAAGCTTGCAAGGACAACAGCAGGAGCAAGAGGCTCTGTATTGGACAATATAATTTAAAAAAGGAACTGTTGTATCAACAGTTCCTTTTTTTTTATGTATATTAATCTTCATCCTCGTCATCATCAAATAATTCTTCTAAATCCGCTTCTTCGAGAATTTCATCAAATGCATCTGCCACTAATTCATATTCTTCGTCTGATTCTATACCTATCAATTCAATTCCATCTTCGATTTCTTTAAATTCATAAAGAAAAACTTCACCTTCTTCTTCATTACCATCCAATGGAAGCAAAGCAATATAATCTTTTCCTTCAACAGGGAATGTTGCAATAATTGCACAATCGACCTCTCTTCCGTCTTCCAATGTAATTGTCATAATTTCTTCTTCATGGTCTCCGCATCCGCAGCCGCATTCACAATCGTCATCAAATTCATCATAATTGCAGTCACAATTTTCATCTGCACAGCCGCAATCAAATAATTCTTTATCATTCATATTTTTTACATCCTTATAATTTATTTATCCATAACCATGGATAGATACATAAACTTTAACAGAATGGAATATAAAATGCAATATATAATTTTTATAAAAATTTCCTCTTTACAGAAGCTGATTTTTCCGTTATAATTTTATATGCTTGTCGGGATGTGGCGCAGTTTGGTAGCGCACTAGCATGGGGTGTTAGGGGCCGCAGGTTCAAATCCTGTCATCCCGATAAAGAAAAGGGAACTAAGTGTTCCCTTTTTTTAATGACACTACCCCCGTCCCCTTGTCATGTCACTTCCGGGATGGCACTACCCCCGTCCCCTTGTCACGTCTCCTTGTCACTATAGCAATGACATGATGTTTTTTGCAAATTGTGCCGCTTTTTTTTCTATATTTTCTATTTTTTTAACGTCGCCGGGATTATTTGCAGTTTCCATCAAAGCAAATTTTGGCGGCAGCATGAATGTTTTGTTAATATTCAAAGCACTTATCAGCTGCTGAGCTAAAAGGTCGCTTCCGCTGAATCCCGATACAATTATGGAATAAAAATGTTTATCGTAAAACTTTGTTTTTCGATATAAAGCTGTTAAGCGATTTATAACTGCCGACATGTTTGCACTAATTGAATCGTTGTAGTTTGGGCATAACATCATCAATACATCGCAATCAAGTATTGCAGGATAAACTTCTTCAACCATTATTCCTCCGTAAAAGCAGTTTGTGCTTTGAGAATAGTGTTTGCATGTCTTGTAGGGACATCCCCTGCAGTCTGCAACGGAGCCGTTTTCTACGTGAATTTCAGTAATATGATAATTTTCTAAATTTTCCTTTACCATCGACCAAAGAGCATATGTATTTGATGTTTTGGGATTACCGGAATAAAGTGTCAATATATTAGGAGCGGTAATTTTTTTTGCTGTATAATTCATCACCCTTTCTACCACTTCCCGAGAATCCAACAAGAGCATATCTTCCAATGATACGTCTCCTTCAGTAATGGTCTGCCTGGTGTTGAAATTTCTCAAGGAGCCTGTGGCTTCTGACAGGGGCTTTCCCGGAAACAAACATCCTGCCATATTGGCATAAAAAATTGTTCTTCTTGCTTCTGCCCTTGAGAACAACTCACTTAGAGAATTTATCAATATGCAACCTATGGAGTCTTTCATAAAATCAGGTCCTGATAACCTGATTTTATTAAGCATTTTCATATGCTCGATATTAATTCCCGTATCCCCCAGCTCAATTGCAAATAATATTTTTTTATTCTGCAAATCATTCATATCATCAACATTTGTTATGAGGTCGTATTCATATTTATTTAAAGAAAATGCAAGCATCTTCTCCAGTCTTTCGGATGTACCGAATTTTAAAACAGTTATTTTGCTCATAATACCACCAAAAAAAGGTTTAGAAATTCATTTCAATCTTTCATAAGTTTCTTTAATTCTTTCAAAAAGCTTATCGGGCATTCGTATTTTCTCGATATCTAATCCCGAAGGCAGGTTTCTGTTTTTAGCTCCCATGTAAACTTCGGCTAAATAATTGGAGCTGTAATGATATTTCCCTTCGAGAGTATAAATTATTGAAATTGCTCCGGATGAAAGGGCAGGTGCAATATATGGCTTAAATCCCGTCTTTCTTACTTCCAAGTTTGCTTCAACCGCATATTTTGTCAATTCTCTTGAAAGCTCATCATCATAATTGGTTATACTGTTTGCTATTATCAAGTCTTTGCCGTGCGGTCCGAATGCTCTTCCTTCTTTTAAATACATTGAAAATTTATTGAATTTTTTCGAGTAGTACAAAGCTCTCGCGTTCATTACTCCAAGCCCGTACCCCTTAATTTGCTCGGGTGCCAAAACACCCCTGCTCTCTCTTAGAACTGTTTGGCACAATTGGTCTACAGGGTCCGAAACTACTGCAAATATTCCCTTAAACCTGCAATCTGCCGCCATTAAGGCATATTCCTTAATAAGCTCTGCATTTCCTTCAAATTGAGCCATCCTAACATCGGCAACTTGGCTTCCTACGGGAGGAACCCCCTTGGAAGCACAAAATATAAACATGTCACAATCAAATAATTCTTCCTTTTTTATACCCTGAACCATGGGCAGCGAATCATCAAAAGGAAATGATGTTTGATTCATTTCATATTCCCATCTTTTTATTTTATCCAAACTTCTGTCATAAATACCGATGGAGCTTATTGAATCTTTTCCGAGAAGTTTAAGTCCAATAAGTAATGTACTTCCAACATCACCGAGGGCAAGAATATTTACCTTCCTTTTTTTAAATTCATCCATATAAAAGCAATCAGCATAATCATTGTAGGTAGTGTTGACTGCCTTAATTTTTCTTTTGTCTATCAGCTCAGTAATATTATCGGGAAGGTCATAACTTATGTCATTTACTCTAAGCATATCCGGGCTTTCCTCATTTATGTACAAATCGGAAGGATGGTTAACGGAAAAAGTACGTTTTGAATTTCCGGTTAAGTTATTAAGATAATATAATTCTTGGCAGTCATGAGGAATGCTATTTATTTTTGTAAAATTATACTCATCTTTTATTGAGAATAAATATTTATCATTATATTTGTAATAGAACATTATTTTATAATCCTTTCAAGTTTTAAAAGTGTTTCGATATTTACATCCATATATCCGGATGCTTCCTTGTTTAAATCGTAATAGATATTGTCTCCCAAGTAGGGCAGTCTCGGTGACAAAAGAACTTCACCCAACCTTTTAACAGTCAGGTTCCTTTCAAAAATTTCCTTATACTCCTTTTCCAATGCAAGAAGAATGTGTTTTGCATTTTCGAGGCAGGCCATAGAAAGATTGTATATTGCTTCTTTAGTAGCTCCCCTTATATACATGGGCGAGTAAAAGGGCAGCAATAAATTTATTGAAGGAATCAAATTTGTTATATTCTCATTTTCACTCATTATGCCGTCTCCTCCCAAAAAAGGATACATCAGATTTTCATTAAACCAAAGCCTTAAGTTAGGGATATAATAAGCATAGTCTGCATCTCTGCCTTGTGTATCCTTCAAATCCTTTCCCCTGCCGGACATTATACCCACAATGATTTTTTTTACATTTATATTATAACGCTTCAATATAGGGTCTATTTCTTTAATCCTGTAACCCTTATGAAGTAAATCATCGACCAAAATTACCGGTTTCTCAAAAGACTTTATGGTTCTTATCTGATTTTCTATAGATGAGTAAAACGGATACTCCTTAATTTTGAATTTAGTTGCATCGGAAGAATATACTTTTTCCGTATGCAATGATTTAGTTACTGTGTTTGGAACAATCATACCCTTTAAAACATTGCCGAAAGGCACAACCATGTATTCGCCCAATACTCTCGGTTCTTGCATTTCATTGGGCACATTGTTTAAACTGCATATTTTATTAATAAGAATTTGATTTATCATATCATTGTCAAATGACAATACAAGACTTCCGGGATACAGCTGTGTCATTGCTTTTTGAAGTCTTTTTCTCGAATAGGAAATAGCTTCATAAACATTTTTATTTTCATTCAAGGGCTCCTTAATAAAACTTTCCAGATTAAATGTCAAGCATATGGGAAACTTCATATCTACTCCGTAAACAATCTTTCCGGTGCTTTTGTCATGAATCTTGGCAAATCCTTGAAGTTTTAATGTTTCCAACAATTCATCGCTGTCGAAGCCGGTAATAATATTATTATATAAGACATAGGTAAAATCATTTTTTATGCAGTGAGATAAGGTTTCCGTAATAAGGGTTTGCTCCATACTGTCATATATCCTGCCGGGAGCCGCAAATATTCCGTCAATAACAATAATTCTTCCGGATGTTATTTCTCTCACATAATTTGCAATATTGGGACTTTTAAACTCGGAATAAACATCAGAGGTGCTTATTTTATGAAATGCAGAAAATCCAAGCATCTCGTTATAATTTTTGGAATCCCTTATTACAAGCAGTCTAATATTTTTAGAATAAAGCTTTTCTGCAATATTTTCAAACAGTTTTGTATCATTGAAAATACAATGGTCAATTTCATCAAGAATTTTTTTGCTCAACTCTTTAACTATCTCAATAACAAAGGGCTTTGTTCTCAGTACTGCCTTGTTTAAAGGCTCCCTGATGTACAAATTCCTGTCATATATGAAATTTTGAGCCATGGGGTCGATTAAGTTTGATATATCTCTGTTATTGTCTATATTTTCCCTTATTTGGGTTGAGCTTATATCCTCCAAATAAACAGGAAGCTTTAATTCAACAAGTGTTCCTATTATTCTTTTCTTTGCTTCCTCTGCCTTTTTAACGGCTTCATCGGTAATTTCATCCTTTGCTCTCTTAAATACGATGTGATTAAAATTATGTATTGAATCTTCTTCGGGTTCATTATTATATGCTGTCGCATTTATTAATACATCGCTTCCTACAACGATATAAATATCCTTTTTGGGAAAAAGTGTTTTTAGTATCCTTAAATCTTTATTGTTTGATAAATTTACGGGCACATCATCAGGAAACAAAAATACACCTAGTTCATCTGCAATTGACATATTGATAATTTGTCTTCTTATCAATCTGGGCTGAACCTTCTTAGACCAGGAAAATTCATCTACAGCCAAGTATACGTCATATCCTAAATTTCTTATTTCCTTTACGATTCCCTTGTGACTCAGCGAAAAGGGGTCAAAGGTTCCGGGGAAAAACGCAATATTTTTATTTTCTTTTATATCGAATTTACCGTTGAAAAACTCATAATCGCTAATAAACCTGTATATGTGGTTAAATGAGGCGGAGTTATTGAAAAAGAACAGCTCGCTTAATTCCTTCTCGCTTATTAATGTTAAAAGCTTCTTATAAATTAGTGAAAACACCTTATGCTTCTGCTTTAGAGTCAATATTTTAGAGCCGAAAATATACTGCCCTATTACCAAAAATGTTTCCTGTTTTACCTGTGTATTAAANNGCAAGCCCTCCCAAAATTATCCCTAAAATTTTGATGAGTCTTTTTTCTATAACGCTGCTGTCTTCTCCAAACCTTTCCTTATATTCGGGGTAATATTGAACCATTATTCCGAAAGTGTGTATTACCAATGCACTGGAGCGCTCGCTTGAATTAATGTAAATATTTTTTAAATCAATAATAAACTCATCCAACTCTTTTGGAGACAACAACATTACAAAGCGCCCCAAATATTCGGGAATATACTTTGCATACTGCATTTCGTCTATTTCAAGACCTTTAATAAGCTCAAATGCTATTTCATTTCTTTGGTCTATGGTAAGCATGGGACCTAATTGTACAAGAGAGTTACCGGCCTTGTTTCTCACTGATTCCATGGCACTAACCTTTACAAGATTTGCCAGGTGTGTTGCTGTCTGGAGAAGCGCAAGTTCGTTTCTTTGGGAAAGATTCTCCATTATGTAATCAATACTTACGGTTTTTACATTCCAGGGTGTTGCAGCTTTCAAATTATTTAAAAATATATCCGATGTTTTATACCAATTGCCTGCTAAAAGAGATGAATATTTTTTAAGCAATGTACCGGGTACATTTAAACATTGCGCTGTCTTGTATTTCAAATAATTCATGCACAGCCCGTCATCGGGAGAAAACTCTGATACAATATTGAGTATTTCCTTAAGAGTATGTCCCGTAATCTTTATCTGTTGCACAGCCTTGAATAAAAATTGTGCTGCCATCAGCCTTATGCTGTATGATGTATCTCTAAAATGCTTTATTGAAAAATCCACCACAAAGTCAAGCTGTTTTTTATCATATAACTCCAAAGGAATACTTAAAAGAGAGTTTAAACTGTTAAATCTGGCGGTTTCGTCATTTATATCTTCATGGATATGTTTTAAGAATATTTCCAGGTATTCTTCCTTTAATGTGTTTCTTGGAGAGTTTATTACAGAATCAACGAACATTCTTAAAGAATAACCAATCCATTCTTTTTGTTTGTCCGTAACTTTATATCCAGGAGTAAGGAAAAATCCCAAATACTTATCCCACAAGGATAAACCCGCATTTTTCTCCTTGTGTGTTATTTTCACATCTTCAGGCATTTCCTTTGTATACCCCATATCATAATGAATAAAAATTGTTCCCATCAATTTTGCTGCTTGACGCCTTATATCTCCTTCCCTGTGAACCAATAGTTCATACAGGAAACTTAAAGCAAACAGCTTTTCCTTCTGAGACAAATATGTGGAGTATTCCTCCAGAATATTTAAATATGCACGGATATTTTTCCAATCCCACTCGCTTCTGGCAGCCTCAATCATTCCTGTAAATGTAACTTCATTGTTAAGCATTCTCATTAAGGGAATGTTGTGCTCAAACGCCTTAAATTTAAAATTTTTCACCACCTCATATCCGTCTATTAGGGCAAAGTCAACTGTCTTTACATACTTAGGCTCTTCCGATAAAAGGTCAGTATTTATTCCTTTGTTTAATAAATAATCTTCAAAATCCCTTAGTTTGGAATATACTCTTATATATCTTTTTTCTTTTGCTTCATCTACATTGTCAAGCTTTTTAAGAATGATGTCAAATGATTCCGCCAATGAAAAAATTTGCATTTCTTCACCGGTCTTGGTTATTTTGTTCCTTACTCTAAAATCAGAATATATTAACAATAATGATTCCAGGGATAAGTTTTCAAGCTCCAAATCCCAAGTGGAATGATTTGCTGCAATTAAAGCAATCCCCGGCATATCGTACTTTTTAAACCACTGGTCGGTATAATAATAGTGAAGATATGCAACCCTTCTTTTTTCTAATCCCTTACAACCGTACTTTCCAATGTCGTGGCCTGCGGCAGAGCCGGAAACAATGCCTAAGTCCACCTGGACTCCGGCCTTCTTAAGCTGCTTTGCAACGTGCATTGCAACAAAATGTACTGTGGAAACATGATGCAAAGTATTGTAACCGTTGACCTCCCCGTCAAGCATCATAAGTTCATAAATATAATTCTTATCAAACACATCCAAAAAATTCAAATATTCCTGCTTGTTTGAAAGGTCATTTATTTCTTCTTCAGTTAAAAATTCAAATTTCGGAACTTTACCGATATTGTTTATTTGCGTATATTTTAAAATAGTTCTCAATATTTCAAGATATATGACAGCTGAAATTTCATATTCGGAATTCAGCTCTATTGTAACGGCATCCGGAAAGGACTTTTCCAAAACATATTGAAATATATATGATAACCAGTTCTCAGGAGGTTCAACTTGCTCATTGTTTAAAATATCTGCTGACAGGTCAAGTACAGCTTTACAGGTTATTTGTTTTTTATTAAATAAGGTTGATAAGCCTTTCGTGAATTTTGAATTATTGAGATAAGATTGTATTTTATTTTCGGAAATACCCAGACTTTTCAAAAATTCATTTTGAGTAAGATTAAGTAAAATTTCTTTTTGTAATTCTTTAAGTACAGACCTGTTCATTGTAACCTCCCTTTTAATTTAATTTACGAAATTATAACATACTCTCATTGGTACTGCAATTGAAAGTTATACTAACGGGGACATTCCTATGACAAGGGGACGGGGGTAGTGTCATCCTTTGTCCACCGAGAACCGTCCCC
>DMWH01000225.1:0-4520 GCA_003483345.1 Clostridiales bacterium
CATTTGTTATTTTATCACAAAATCAATTAAAAGTATAGATTTTTTTGATAAAACATTACCCCCGCTAATCAATCATATGCGGGGGTATCTAATTTAATCATTATTTTGTTGAATTTTATCTTTGTACTCTACCGGAAGCATCACCTTTCAGAAGTGTTTCAACCTCTTCAACAGTTACCATATTAAAATCTCCATGTATAGTATGTTTTAATGCAGATGCTGCCACGCCAAATTCTAATGCGTCTTTGAAGTTTTTA
This sequence comes from Clostridiales bacterium, assembly GCA_003483345.1. Taxonomy (GTDB): domain Bacteria; phylum Bacillota; class Clostridia; order Tissierellales; family Sedimentibacteraceae; genus Sedimentibacter. Next base: position 258 of record DMWH01000225.1, read on the forward strand.
CCTTCCATCAATCCATAAATAACACCTGATGCAAAGGCATCACCGCCTCCTACTCTATCAACTATTCTTATATCATATTTTCTTGAATGATAGAATTCATTGCCGTCATATGCACATGCAGACCAACCGTTGTCTGAAGCTGAATAGGATTCTCTTAATGAGCTTATTACATATTTGAAACCAAATTTTTTCTTCATTTGCTCAAATATATCTTTATAGCCGGCTAGTTCTAATTCACCCGTTGTTACATCTGTCTTCCCGGGTTTAAATCCCAAAACCTTCTGAGCATCTTCTTCATTTCCTATACACACATCAACATATTGCATCAGGTTCGTCATTACCTCTTTGGCTTTTTCCGGTGTCCATAGCTTCTTTCTGTAGTTTAGGTCTACAGATACCGTAACACCATGCTTCTTTGCAGCCTTTAAAGCTTCTTCCGTCAATATTGCAGCCTTATCGCTTAATGCAGGTGTAATACCCGAAAAATGGAACCAATCGGCATCTTTAAATATGTCATCAAAATCAAAATCACTTACATCGGCTTCAGAAATGGATGAATGCGCTCTGTCGTAGATAACCTTTGAAGGTCTCATAGAGGCACCGGATTCCAAATAATATATACCGACCCTTTCTCCGCCTCTTACTATATAATTTGTATTAACGCCAAATCTTCTTAAATGGTTTATTGCAGCCTGCCCGATTTCATTTTTGGGCAGTTTGGATACATAGTATGAATCATATCCGTAGTTTGCTAAAGAAACTGCAACATTTGCTTCACCGCCTCCGTAGACAACATCAAATGAATCTGCCTGAACAAATCTTTGAAATTGCGGTGTAGAAAGCCTGAGCATTATTTCACCTAAGGTAACAACCTTTTTCATTAACAATCCCTCCAAGTAATTATTTTCTAACTTCTTTTACTTTATCGACAAATTCCTTTGCAGCCTTGGTCATATCTTCACTAGTACCCTTTGTAAGGTTCCCGCCTACACCTACGGCAATACATCCGTTTTTAATCCATTTATCCACATTTTCTAAACTGACTCCGCCTGTTGGCATTAAAACAGCTTGTGGCAGCGGACCTTTTATAGCTTTAATAAAATCAGGGCCAAATACACTTCCCGGGAATACTTTTATAACGTCAGCTCCGGCTTCCATAGCAGTTATTATTTCCTTTATTGTCATGCATCCCGGCATATAAGGAATTTGGTATCTGTTACATAATTTTGCAGTTTCTAAATCAAAGGATGGACTAACGATATATTTAGCGCCTGCTAATATTGCAATCCTTGCGGTTTCGCTATCCAGTACGGTGCCGGCACCTACCAACAGCTCATCACCAAATTCTTCTGTTAATGATTCAATTACCTTTTGAGCACCGGGAACCGTAAAGGTTATTTCAATGGAATCTATTCCGCCGGCCATGCAAGCTAATGCAATTTTTTTTGCCTCTTCACTGTTTTTTGCTCTAACTACAGCAACCACGCCTACTTTTTCAATTCTTTGCAAAACTTCATACTTTCGCATTTTAAACCTCCTTGATTTTCATAAGGAAAAACTTTTACTATCAATAAATGTTTCCGTTTTTACGGTATTCTCTCCAAACAGTTTCAAAGAAATTATCTTCTTTTGGTATTTCTCTGACCTTACGCCAAGTAAAATTACATTTATTATCTTCGTATGAAACTTCTTGCACAAAAACATTATTCACACCATCATCAAGACAATAGGTGAACATATCCGGCAAAAATTCATAGGGACGAATTCCTGTTTTGTTCGTATATAAGGCTGAGCCTCTGCTCTTCCCGCCATGGCTTATATAATCGCTCATTGCAGATAAGTATACGTATTGGGCAATTAATATATCATACAGGCGATAAACCTTTTTTAAACTATTTACATCTTTAATTTTAATCAAAGAACTAAATTGATTGAGCTCCTTTAAAACTTCATCGGCAGCTTTTTTTATCATTTGTTCTTCTCTGATTGCTGCACCTGCAAGGCTCATACGCTTCGTTGCATTTTCCCACATAATGTCTATATTATCTTCTTCTGCGATACAGCTTTCTCCAAGTTGTATTGTATCCAGTAACTGCCGTGAAACTTTTTTTATTAATTCATCTGCTGCTAGGGGTGAGCCTTTACCATTTGCAGCTATATATTGAGCAGCTCTTGTTGAGCCTACTTGACCGGCATTCAAAGCACTGCCTCCCGGTCTATAGATACCGTGGCTGGCGCTTACTTCACCAACTGCATAGAATCCTTCCACATTGGTCTGCCACCAGCAATCTATCGTTAGACCACCGTTGTTATGCTGTGCACAAAGTGCAATTTCCAAAGTCTGTGTTGATAAGTCTACACCGCGCTCTTTATAAAAATCTACAGCCGGTTTGTTCATATGTAATAAACGTTCATATGGAGTTCCAAATGTTGCATTTGCTCTTTCTAAGTATTCTCTTGCTTCTGTCGATAATTTCGTAAAGTCTATTTCTTCATTTTCCGGATTTTCTCTATAATCTAAAAATACTCTTCTTCCTTTTAAGCAAGTTTCAATATATACCAAAAGGTCTATAATTGAGGAGCCGTCATCAATCTTTCTTACATCAAAGGGCCATTGATAACCCTTTAAAAAGACTTTGCTTAAAATATCATATTTATCATCAAAATAATCAAACAAAAATTCTTTTTCATCGTTACCATCTGCATCAGTAGAAATAAATTTAGGTATTACCTGCATATAGGTTCCGGATACATTCCATCGAGGTTTGACAGAAGCCAGTCCGTATTGCCATTCTGTCAGGTTTTTCCCTCTTACTCCGGCTTCAAATGCTATGCCTGTAGAGCCATAATGACCAAAAGGATAAACAGAATCTGAATACATTCCGGCAGGGCCGCCTGTTGCAAAGACTAAATTCTTGCAGTTGAATATTACATATTGGTTTGCTTTGCCTTCAGCTTCCAAATTGAGGCATAAGAGACCATAGGTTTTGCCCTCGTGAGATAATACTCTTATGCATTGCATTTTGTCAAAAATCTTAATGCCTTTATCAAGTACGGACTTCTCGAGGCATTCCGTCATAATTTTTGAAGTGTAAGGTCCTACGGAAGTAGCCCTTGCTCTTGGGTCATGGTCTGTTTTATAGCCTACATATTCTCCATATCGATTTTTAGGAAATGGTACTCCCAGTTCAACCAGTCTGAAAAATGACTGAGCGGATAATGCGGCTTCACAAAGTGCCAAATCACCATCCACACTCCCGCCTTCAAATAATGTCTGTGTCATTTCTGCAATTGAATCATTTGTATCTCCTGACAATGTCAGCTTATAATATGTTTGTTTGTCCGAGCCGGTATTTCGCGAGGTTCCTGCATTAATATATTCGGTTACCATTGCAACATCGGTTTGACCAAACTGATACAGTCTGTCCGCAGCGTTAAAACCGGCAGCACCAGTCCCCAAAACAATAGTATTATAAGAGTAAACCATAAATGAATAGCCGTTTAATTCTATCATGTTTTCAATCATCTTAATCACCCTTATCCTACAATTTTCTAATATGGAATCCGCCATCTACATCAATATAATTGCCTGTTGTATATAAAAGTTTATCTGATGCAAATACTGATACTGCATCTGCAACATCTTGAGGTGTACCCCAACGAGCAATCGGGAAAACACCGCTTTCAATCAATTTATCATACTTATCTTTTACGGTTAAAGTTAATTCAGTAGCAATGACACCCGGTCGTATTTCATGCACAAAAATACCTTCCTGTGCCAAACGGTCTGCATATAAGGTAGTCAACATAGACACGCCTGCTTTTGATACACAGTATTCGCCTCTGTTTGTTGATGAAACTACTGCCGAGCATGATGAAATATTGATGATGGTTCCCGTCTTTTTATATAGTTTTTCTTGTGAAATCATTTGTTTTGCAACTATCTGAGTTAAAAACATGGTACCTTTCGTATTAATTCCTATGAGACGGTCGAAACTCTCTTCTTCCATTTCCAATAAGTCTTTTCTCTGTAAGGGTCCTACTCCTGCGTTATTAACAAGTAGGTCTACTCTGCCGTATTTATCGATTGTTTCTTTTAATAACCTTTCTCTATCTTCTTTAAATTCAATACTTCCTTGAACATAATGATAATCGATATTTTCAGATTCCAAAATACCGAAAGAATCTTTATATGCTTCTTTTGGTCTGGTTGCAAGTATAACTACATTATATCCGTCATGTCCTAATTGTCTTGATATTGCA
>DMWH01000225.1:4545-30731 GCA_003483345.1 Clostridiales bacterium
TTTATAGTTTAAAACTTAAAAACAGTAAATTACGGCTTAATTATTACTTTAACTGCAGCTTTTGACCTGTCTAAGCATGTTTCAAGACCTTCTTGAAGCTTATCCAAGGGGAATTTATGTGTTATTAGCTTTTTCAAAGGAATAGTACCGGCAACACTTAGTGCAACCGGAAAATCCCAACAATATCCTTGAGAGCCCTGCACCCTTATTTCATGTGTGATAAAGCGCGTTGCAGGTATTGTAATATAAGGGTTTTCAAATATGCCTACTATAGTTGCCAATCCATTCTTTTTAATACTCATCATCGCTTGAATAAATGTTTCTTCAACACCGACACATTCAAATGATTTATCCATTCCGCATCCATGGGTTAATGAATTGACTGCTTCCAAAACATCCTCTTTTTTGCGATTAATAACGTGTGTTGCACCCATTTCCAATGCTAATTCCAGCCTGTAATCATTGGAATCCACCACTGCAACTTCGGCTGCACCGGAGCGTTTTGACAATGCGGCAATTAAAATTCCGATTGCTCCGCCGCCGATTACTAGTACTTTTTCTCCTAACTTAATATCTGCTCTTCTTACTGCATGAGCTGCTACGGATAAGGGTTCAATCAATGCACCTTCATCATAGGACATATTATCAGGCAATTTGTAAACATATGGCTCTAATGCTATGATATAGTTGGCCATTGCTCCATCGCCAATGCGATAGGTATAAGTTATATTTTCACAATATCCGTAGTTTCCTGTTCGACAGGCAACACATTCTCCGCATACAATACACGGCTCTACCGTGACACGGTCTCCTGCCGCTATATTCTTTACCTTATCCCCAATCTCCAATACTTCTCCCGAGAATTCGTGTCCAATAGTTGCAGGTAACGGTGCGGAAGGGTGTTTTCCCTTAAAAATGTGCAAATCGCTGCCGCAGATGCTGCTGGATTTAATTTTTATTAATACTTCGTTCCCCTTAGGTTTGTTTACAGTCCTTTCAAGAAAGTCTACTTTTCCGGGCTCATAAACTCTACCGATTTTATTTGATAAACATTCCATATAAATCTCCAATAACTATTTTCCCTTATTTTATTATTATTTATTTCTTGGATGCATTCTCCCTTGCTTCCTTGTATAAGGGTGCATACACTTTATGGTCTCTTATTACGCAGCCGGTTCTTCCGTGGTCACGCATAATCTGAGTGCATTTGCTGCAGGCAATACAACATTTATTGTGCTCTAATTTTCCGTTTAGCAATATATCCTTAGGTGCATCCGGATAAGCAAATGCCTGGCGTCCTAAACCAACCAAAGTACAAGAGCCATCCTGCAAATTAGCCGCTCCTATATATGGAATGAATTCACGCAGCCAACTGTAACCGTTTCCTACTACGGGAACATCACCGGCTACTTTTTGAATTTGTCTTGTAAAGTTAAATAATCTTGCAATACTTTCTAACGGATGCTCATTAGGAGTATTTGCTCCGATGGTCGGTGTGTCCAACGGACGTGTTACTTGCGGATATATATAATACGGATTGCCCGCTGAATTGCTCAATAGATTAATACCGTTTTCGCATAAAAGTTTTACAAGCTGTAACGGCTCAGTAAAATCTTCCTTTGAAAAATCTTCTTTATCTACACCAAACCCATATGGATACGGATGATAATCAAATACATTAAATCTGCATGCAATAATAAAATCTTCACCTACAGCTTTTCGAACTTCCTTTATTATTGTCAGTAATAAACGAGTACGATTCTCAAAACTTCCGCCGTATTTTCCTTCTCTTGTATGAGAAGCTAATATTTCAGACAAAAGGTATCTGTGGCATGATTTAATATCTACGCCGTCAAATCCTGCATCCTTTGCATTTAATGCCGCCTCAACGTATTTCTGTATTAAATTATCCAGGTATTCATCCGATACAACTTCTTCTGAGCCGTTTAAGCCCACTCTCGGGTCCAATAACGGGTCATGCTGTGCAATAATCGGTGCAGCCTTATCTACAGGGCGTGAATATCTGCCGGAATGAGTCAGCTGAATTACATTTACGGGTATGTGGTCGCTTCCCATAGAGTCTGTAGCGCTTTTTTTTGCTATTTTTATTAAATCTGAAAATTCCTTTTTATTTTCTTTTGTCAACATCATTTGTAAAGGATTTGCCCTTCCTTCAGGCACTACTGCGTTTGCTTCCCACCACAGAAGTCCTGCTCCGCCTGATGCAAAGCGTTTATACCTTCTATGTACCAATTCGGAAGGACTGCCGTCCGGATTGCTGTCGCAACCCTCCATCGGAAGGACTGCCATTGAATTAGGTGCTGTTTTATTGCCAATCTTTACAGGCTTTTTCAAAGGCTCAAAATCATCTGACAACTCTATATTAACTCCAAGAGTTTCAATTTTTTCTTTTAATTCCTCAACAGATTTAATATTAAATTTCTCAAATTTAGACATTACACTTTCCTTTCTATAGTAAATATTTTTTAATCGTATCTATTCCTATCCTTGCTACATTGTCCGGTAGGTCTAATATTACCCATCCACTGTCAAATATTCCATTTGCAAATGTTTCAACGGTAATATGACCTTTATATTTATAGTCTTTAAGAATAGAAACTGCCAAATTAAAATCTATATGCCCCATACCGGGAGCGCCTCTGTTTGAATCACTAAAATGTACGTGCAGCAATTTTCCTGATTTGCAAGCAAGCTTCAGTGCTTCAAAGATATTTTTTTCTTCTATGTTGGCCTGATAAGTATCAAAGAGTATTCCGACATTTTCTTTGTCAATATCCTTAATCATTTGTAATGCTTGTTCTATTGTATTTACAACACTGGTTCGATATCTGTTTATAGGCTCGATAGCAATTGATATGCCATGTCCTTTTGCTTCATCTGCCATTTCCTTCAAGCCGTCTACGGCTAACTTCCATTCCCTTTTTTTATCGGAAGGATTAAGCAAATGTGCTTTACCCCCTCCTGCGTAGACAGGCCCGACAAACAGCTTTGCCCCAAGCTTTTTCGCTATATAAAAGCATTGTTTCATATATTGTTTTGTATTTTCTCTGATTTCTTCATTAAAACTCGATATATCTCTGCCTTTGCCGAGAGCTGCACAGATAGTTACAGCTAGATTATTGTCTTCTATGGCTTTTGAAACGAGCCCCAAATCAAATTCAGTATTTTCTAATCCTATTTCTATGGCTGTATAACCTATTGATGCAGCCTTTTCTATATATTTAATACCGGAAGCATTAAAGTTTCCGGTCCAGTTCCATAAATTAATTCCTATCGGATTCATAATTTACCGCCTTATATTGTTGTTTTACGAATAATGATTTCAGTATTTAACACATCAACCACCGGCTCTTTCGGACCTTGTCCGTTTATAATATTGTAAATTTTCGTTGCTGCCAATTTACCCATCTCATAAAAAGGTTGTGAAACAGTAGATAGAGGCGGGTTTAACATTGTACTGACTTTTATATTATCAAAACCAAGTACTGAAATATCATCCGGTATTTTAAGACCTAAATCATGAATTGCTTTCATGGTGATAATTGCTTTGTGGTCATTTGTTGCAAATATTGCATCGATTTGGGAATCTCTTTTTAATAGCTCTGTGATTCCTTGATAAAGCCCATTATCCCCGCTTGTCACATTAATAATCAACTTTTCATCAAACTCAATTCCTGCATTCTTAATTGCTTCCTTGTAACCTTCCAATCTTTGTCCGTATACATTTAATTCTTTAGGACCTAATACAACGGCAATCCTTTTTTTACCTGTTCTTAACAAATAGTTAACAGCATCATAAGAAGCCTGAAAATTATCGATAATAACTGCATTGCAATTATCGTTATAATATCTGGCTACCAAGACTACAGGAAATTCTTCTTTAATTAATTTTCTTATACTATCGCTTTTGCTCAGCATCGAGCATATGATAAATCCGTCAACAATACCATTACACAATTTATTTACATAGTATTTTTCGATTTCCAAATCATCGTTAATAATGCATAAAATAATATTGTATCCTTTCTTTCGCAAAAAATCTTCTGCTCCTTTTATAATAGGTGGAAACATTTCGTTACTGATGGATGGAACAAATAACGCAATATTATGTGTAGCTGCACCATGTATTCCTGCCGTAAAACCATTAGGAAAATAACCTAATTCTTTTGCTGCAGCCAAAACCTTTTCTCTAGTGCTCTCTTTTATATAATATTTTTTATTGCTGAATACACGTGAGACTGTACTGATTGATACATTAGCTTTTTTAGCGACCTTTTTCATATTTATCATAGCTATCACCTATTTCTCGTAATATACGGTAGCTCCTTTATGGGCAGAGCTGCAATTCTTTTTATATAAACCAAGCCATCCCGGCGAAGGTTTTTCTATCGGTTTCCAATTCTTTTTTCTCTCCAGTAATTCTTCATCCGTTAATTCTACGGTTAGTGTCCTGTTCTCAATATCTATATTTATTATGTCGCCATCTTGAATCAGTGCTATGTTGCCTCCTTCGTATGCTTCAGGGGACACATGTCCGATTGCAAGACCGCCTGTTGCACCGGAAAATCTTCCATCTGATACAAGTGCGATTTCTTTACCCATTCCTTTGCCCAGTACTGCTGCCATAAAAGTTTCCATATGAGGCATACCCGGCGAGCCTTTCGGCCCCTCATATCTAATGACAACAACATCTCCTGATTTAATTTCATCCTTTAATATGGCATTCCATGCATCATCTTGTGAATTGTATACTTTTGCGGGTCCTCTAAATTTCCATACTTCCTTCTCTACAGCAGAAAATTTAACTATGGAGCTTTCTGTGGCAATATTACCGGATAATACGGCTAAGCCGCCCTGTTCATGAATGGGATTAGATACAGGATGAATTACTTCCGGATTTTTATTTTCGGAAAGATCTATTTCATCTCCAAGACTTCCAAACATTCCTTTTGTCGATGTATCGATAAGCCCGGCTTTACTGAGCTCCAATAAAACCGCTCCCAATCCTCCCGCAGTACTGAAGTCTTCCATTGTATAGCTTGGATGATTCGGATAAATTGTACTGATAACGGGAATTTTACGACTTATTAAATCAAAATCTTCAGGCGATATATCAATGCCGGCTTGTCTTGCCATGGCGGGGATATGCAAAATAGAATTTGTGGAGCCTCCGGTTGCCATCATATATTTTACTGCATTTACAAAGTTTCCACTTTTTACGATATGACTGGGCCTGATTTCCTTCTTTACCAATTCAACTATTTTTTTAGCTGACAAAACAGCCATTTCATGCCATTGTGGAGTTTGTGAGCGAACACTTGCATTGCCATATGGTGAAAAACCTAATATTTCTGCAGTAGCACACATTGTATTGGCCGTCCCCATAAATGGACAAGCTCCGGGAGTAGGACATGCATTTCTTACTACTCTCTTATATTCTTCCTCTGAAATATCATTTGCTATATACGCGGCATATGCTTGCTTTGTATGGGTTAATGTAATCATCTTCCCGTCCAAATTGCCTGAAGCCATAAAACCTCCGGTAAACATAACAGTAGGAATATCCACCCGCAAAGCACCCATAATCATACCCGGCACTACCTTATCGCATGTGCTAAGCATTATCATGCCCTCTAAGCTGTTTAGCTCAGCCACTGTTTCTACTTCAGCCGAAACCAAATCACGTGCAGGCAGAGTATATCGGTCCCCGGGATTATTTGAGCATATGCCGTCACATATGCCCGTTACCGGCAATTCTACAGCCAATCCGCCTTCTGCATATATTTCTTCTTTTATTTTATTTACAACATCTTTAAAAGGAAAATGTCCCGGATTCATTTCATTCCATGCATTCACTATACCTATTATGGGACGTTTTACATCTTCATCAGAAACACCCATTGCATACAGAAGTGCATTCCTATGATCCAGGGATTCCTCATTCCATATTCTTATCATAACTTAACCTCTTGCTGATTTATTTTTTATTCTGCAATAAATGTACCGCAAATCCGGCAATTTCTTGTTTTAAATATAAAACACTCATTGAGCCGTCTTCATCATACTTTATATAGTCTTCAAAGAATTCCAACCCTAATGATTCCAAATATTCCTTTGCCATATAAATATTATCTGTACCTACCGCAATATGTCCATGATATCCAAGTCCCCGGCTTTTCATAAATTCAATCTCCGCTCCAGTATAAATCGAATCTTTTCCTATGTTTTTGGGAATCTTAAAAAATTTTTCGAAAAAATTAGCGGACTCAATTGCTTTTTTATCATCTTCACAATTAACGCCTACATGTTTGATTTGAAAATTAAGGTTGTCCAATTCCATTACTAGCCTCCCAAATATGCTTTTTTAACCTTTTCTGATTTCAAAAGCTCTTCTCCCGTTCCTTCTAAAGTTATCATTCCATTTTCCAATACATAAGCTTTATCGCATAAAGTTAAAGCTTTTTTTGCATTCTGTTCTACAAGCAAGACTGTAATTCCCCTTTTTTGTATCTTTAAAATCAAATCATAAACTTGATTCACGATAAGGGGCGCCAATCCGAGAGAAGGTTCATCAAGCAGCATAATTTTAGGTTGTGACATAAGCCCTCTCGCAATTGCCAGCATTTGCTGCTCTCCTCCGGAAAGTGTACCTGCATATTGGTCTTTACGCTCTCTTAAAATAGGAAAAAGCTCATAATTCTTTTCCAACTCCTCTTCATTTACAGACTTGCTAAACAGATACCCTCCAACCAAAAGGTTATCTTGTACTGTTAGCCCGGAAAAAGTTCTTCTTCCTTCGGGAACATGAACTAATCCTTGCTTTACTATGTTATTCGGTTTTTTTGGTATTGGCTTTCCCAAAAATTCAATACTGCCGGAAGTCGGCTTTACNNTTACCGGCACCGTTAGCACCAATGATAGATACTATTTGTTTTTCTTTCGCTTCTATGCTTACTTCCTTTAGAGCTTTAACATATCCATAACACGCACTTAATTTATCTATTTTAAGCATTATTTTCCCTCCTCTGCACCTAAATATGCTTTTATTACCTCAGGGTCATCTCTAACTTGTTCAGGTGTGCCGACAGAGATGGTTTTTCCAAAGTTTTGAACAAATATTCTGTGAGAAATACCCATTACAAGTTCCAATCTATGCTCAATTAATATAATTGCAAAACCGAATTTTTTGCCCAGGTCCACAATTAAATTGCTTAATTCACTTATTTCTGTAGGGTTTAAACCCGCTGCCGGCTCATCAAGCAATAAAACTTTAGGATTACACATCAAGGCACGGGCTATTTCCAAACGTCTTTGATGTCCATAAGCTAAATTCTGCGGTTCACTGTGTAGTTTATCTTTTAAACCGACAATTTCTAAATAATGTTTACAAAGCTCCAAACCGCGTTTCTCTTCTGACATTCTTTTGGGTGTTGGGAGTATACTGTCTATAAAACCATACTTTGATTGCGGGTCAAAGGCACACATAACATTCTCTATCGTAGAAAGACCTTTAAAAAGACGTATATTTTGGAATGTTCTTCCGATACCCAGTTTAGTTATTTCATGCTGCGGTAATTTTGTAATGTTTTGTCCGTCCAGTATAACAGAGCCTTTATCGGCAGTATATACTCCGGAAATAACATTAAAAATAGTAGTCTTACCGGCACCGTTTGGTCCGATAATACCGACTATCTCACCTTTGTCTACACCTAAATTCAAATCACATATTGCCTGTACGCCGCCAAAGCTTTTCCATACTTTCATTACTTCTAAGAGCATTTGGTATCCTCCTTTTCCTTGAATAGACTTTTTACACCCTTTGGAGTTAATTCCCAAGTACCCAGCAAACCGTCAGGTTTAAAGTTTATTATCAATAAAACCACTATTGCATAAAATACCATCCTGTAATCAGACAAAAATCTAAGAACTTCAGGTAAAGCTGTCAATACAACTACTGAAAGAACCGAGCCCGTAAGACTGTTTACCCCTCCAAAGAATGCCATTATTACCCATTCCGCACTTTTCCTCCAGCCGAATAAGCTTGGGTCTACATAAGTAATAACAAAGGCGTACATGATACCTGATAAGGATACCAGACCAACCGAAAACAAAAAGGCAATCATCTTAACTCTAGCTACATTTATACCCATGGCTTTTGCCGCTAACTCATCACCTTTTAAAGCAATACATTGTCTGCCGTATTTAGATTTTTTAAAAAATGCTACCAATATAACGCTGACAGCCGCAACAGAAGCTGCAATCGGCAAGGTAATCAATTTTGGAAAACCGCTGAAACCTGAGGCACCGCCTGTCAACCAGCTCATTTGATTCAGTAAAGCTGCCATAGCTTCACCAAAACCTAAAGTTACCAAGGATATATAGTCACGCCTAAGATTAACCGTAGGAAGTCCTACAATAAACCCTATAACAACACTTACCAATATAGCAATTATAGCTGACGGTATAAAGGGCCATCCCAATTTTACAACAAAAATACCTGATGTATAGGCTCCAATTGCCATGAATGCTGCTTGTCCTAAGGAGAACATGCCTGTCAAATTAGAAAGAACATATACACCCGCAACTGCTATTAAAGTAATCATAGTTTGTGTAATAACTGATATATAAAATTGCATTTGCTTCCTCCTTAAGCCTTTTCTTGTACATTAGAACCTGCAATTCCTTGCGGTCTTAGGAACAAGAATACTATCATCACCAAGAATACCACAACAGGTGAATAACCGGAGCCGATAAAATATATCAATACTGTTTCCAACAGTCCTAATAATATAGCCCCTATTACAGCCCCCGTAATACTTCCCAAGCCTCCGATTACTGATGCTATAAAACCTTTGGTTACCATTGTACCAAGCTGAGCTGTAAGTGTGAAATTATAAATTCCAAGGAACACACCTGCCAAACCGCCTAAAACACCTGATATCACGAATGCAATACGTATTGTTCTATATACATCGATACCCATCAGATATGCAGTATCTCTGTCAAATGACACAGCACGCAAACCGCGTCCCGTCTTGGTTTTTTCGATTACATATACCAAAATAATTAAAACAACTGTTGAAATGCACAGCATTACCATACTGCCTGTCTGAATTACAAAATTGCCAATCCAAATGGCGGGTTTCTTGAAAAACATAGGATACACATAAAATCCCGGTCCAATAATTATTGTTACTATAGCTTCGTAAAGAGTACCAAGTGTAATTGATGAAACAAAATAGTAAAAATTAGCTGATTTTTGAATTGTAATTCTTCTAAATGCCACTAATTCACCAAAAAATGCAATGACTCCCCCTGCTAACATGGATGTTATCAATATTGGTATCAAAGACCAACCCGTTGCAACCGATACGAAATATCCCACAAAAGCACTGGATGTCATTAAGCCTCCATGCGAAAAGTTTGAAAACTTTAATATGTTAAATATTAATGCAAATCCCGTAGCTATTAACGCATAAACTGCCCCAACAGCTAGTCCGTTCAGTAAAATCTGAATAGCCATATTTCCCTCCTTATATCTCTCAGGGAGATACGATTTGTTTATTAAATTATTTCCAGCCCTAATTCTTCTGCAAGCAATGCCATCGGCTCTGCAACATCTTCAAATGCAAATACCTGATGACATCCTAATGCAGTATTAATATAATGCTTAAAATCGTCAAATTTTATATATAATTGAGTACGGCATGCCGACTCATATTTACCGTCAATTGTAATACCCTTATTAATCGTAATCTTTCCGGCATTATCAGAAATTCTACATGCAGTAACTACTTTATTTAAGGGAAGCTCAACCTGGATGCTTGTGCCAATGCCGCTTTCGTGATGATTTCTTAAAATATAATTGCAATTTCCTTTGTTTTCTACATCAATCGGAGCTGTACAATGAGAAAAGTTTATTATTCCTTCAGGATGAATTCCGGGATTTGCCATCCAAAGTTTTGTATTTACAAGTTTCTTCATTAACAGCATTGTAACAGCACTATCCAAATCACCCTCACAAGATACGAATTTATCGGTACAGTCGTTAATATAGCTTGCACCTAAGCAAGAGCTTGTTCCTTCTTTAAGTAAATTAAAACAAGCCAATGCCATACCGTCTGCATTATAGGTATTCATTACTTTTTGTAAGGCAACTGCCATCCTTGCTGAATTTACGATATCCTCGTCAGTAGGCTCAACAATTTCAGATGCCCCGCTCTTATATTTATTATAGTATATTTCTGCTTCAGCATTCGTAATACTTCGGTAAACTTCTGCAACTTCTTCTTGCGGTACTTTTTCAATTTTAACACCGAGCTTTTCGTAATCTTTAATGTCGTCACTGTTGCTGACAACCCACGGCTCGGTTTCTCCAACTAAAATAATTTTTGCATTTTTTACATATTGTAATGCTGAAAAAACTTTTATATACATTTGTAATTCACTCTTGTTTAATGCTATGCGGACGTGATTATGGCTGCGTTTCAATGCCGCCCAGCAGTCCATCACTGTAGGTGCCGCATTCTTCATAACCATGAGACTAGAAGCTTCTTCCGAAACATTGCCTATTATGTAGGCTGCATAAACAATTACATATTTTGCTTTCTTTGCAGTTTGAATTATTTCTTTTTGTACTGCCCCGCTCATGGGGATTGCAACTAAAATATCTTGTTCTTTCAGATTAAATTTTTCTATATCATTCATATCATTAATAAGATATTTTTTAGAATCATCATCGATTATATTTTTACTTATCTCCTCATAATAGCTTTGGAGCTGCTCCTCATTATTCCAATAACGGCGTGCTGCATAAAAAGCATATATTATACTCATAATAAACCTCCTGTAGTATTTAATGTCATTATTTTTGTAACCTACAGTAGAAGGTACAGTGAAGACACTGTACCTTCAATCTGGCTAATTTTACCATAAGGTAGGACAACTGTCTAGATTAAGCTAAAAATTTTGCTATCAATCTGTTGCATACCTCTTTATCATTACAGATTCTCCGTTTACAATTTCATGTACGTACATTTCAAGTCCCGGAGCCTGATGTGTTTTTGGATCTATAGAATTAACTCCTGTTAATCCTTCAAATCCTGATAGATTTTCAACAGCATCCCTTATTGCTACAGGGTCAGTACCTACTTCTTGAACTATTTGATATATAATATTAGTAACATCATGTCCTAAGAAGAATTTGTTTGTGGCATCTACACCGGTTTTATCCTTATAAATTTTCATAATTTCTGCAATCTTCGGGTCGCTTTCAGTAATATTGTTAATATAAATTACTCCGTTAGCAGCATCACCTGCAAGAGAAGCAAATGGCGGAGCAGCATCAAGTCCGTTTATAATACGTCCCTGATATCCGATTGCTCTTGCCTGTTGTGTAATTGTGATTAATTCCTGTGTATAATTAGGTGCGAAAATTGTATCAGCACCTGCTGCCATAAGTTTCATCAACATTGTACTAAAATCAGTATCAGAAGACTTGTATTCTACTTCTTCAACAATTTCAACACCTTCAACATCCGTTGCCTTTACATAGGCTCTGAAAGCATTTGAAATACCTACAGAATAAGCATTATCATTTCTAAAAATGATACCAATCTTCTTTGAGCCTAATTCTTCAATTGCATATTTTGCCATGATTTCGCCCTGTTGTTTGTCAGATGGCTGTAATAAAAACATATTCTTGTATGTAGTGCCGTCTTCTTTTTGTAATGTATTTGGATCAATAGCAAATCCTAATACCGGGACATCATATAATTCGGAAATTGGTGCTATAGCTAGTCCAATATTTGCAACCGGCGGTCCGACAATAGCATTTACCTTATCCTGTGTACAAAGAAGCTCAAATGCATTAACAGCTACTGTTACATCTCCGGTAGTATCACGGGTAATAACTTCAATCGGTTTACCGTTAATACCGCCGGCAGCATTTAGTTCTTCAACTGCATATTTAACACCTGCTTCAATCATCTTTCCAAGTGTTGCTGTTTTACCAGTAATGTCTTGCAATAAACCTATTACTAACTTATCTCCATCTTCTGACGGTGATTCCGGTTGTTCCGGTTCTTCGGGTTGTTCCGGTTGTTCCTGTGCTGCCGGTGGTTGTTGATTTCCTGTACAAGCTGCTAAACTAAATACCATGCTTAATACTAACAGGATCACAAATAACTTTTTCATTTACTTCCTCCTCATTATAAATATAATTTATGAATTTTTTTTGCACAAAAGACTGAAATCATGAAAAATCTGCAATTTTTTTGTGCTTGTTAAGGATTGTAATTGTTAAAAAATGTTTATTATTTGTCAAATATTAAACGTTTGCATTCCCTAACAATATAAATTATATATATATTACCTTCTAATGTCAATACGGATAATTTTTATTTTAACATTTCCATTATGAAAAAAACCTGATAATTTTCTGAATATTTTCTGAAAATTTTATCATATAATGTCAGAAGAAGTCTATAAATACAATCTGTACGGCAGAAATTTAAACTGCAATTGATTTTTTATAATAATATTTTTGTTACCAATTCTATTAAATTGTACAAATTTTTCCCACGTATTTAATTTTATTGCGCCGTAAATAATAAGCATAGAAAGTCAGTTTTGATTTTCTAAAATTTAATCAATGTAAAATTTTGCAACCTGTTACATAAAACAGGTTAATGGGGCCCATGAGTAATTTACCAATTTAACATAATATTACATGATTAAATTGAACCTAATTGATAATAATAAGAATACATCTTAAGAGAAAGGAGAATGAAAATGGCAACAAACAACAGCGGAAGCAACAACATAGTAGTTCCTGAAGCAAAACAAGCTCTTAACCAGATGAAGACTGAAATAGCTAATGAATTAGGCTTAACAAATTATGAGCAGATAGATAAGGGAAATCTTACTGCAAGACAAAATGGTTATGTAGGCGGTTACATGACTAAGAGATTGGTTGAAATGGCTCAGAGACAAATGAGCGGCGGCGGACAGTTTAAATAGTAAATAAGGAAAGGGGGACACACCTCTACTTTGAGGATATACTCCGGGGTAGAGGATTGTCCCCGTACTTATAAAATTGGTGGATTAGAATATCCACCAATTTTTTTGATTTAGGCCATCTGCTTACTTTTTTTTAATTCTTCAATAAGTAAGGGAACTATTTTAAATAAATCTCCTACTATACCGACATCTGCAATTTCAAATATAGGTGCTGTTTCATCCTTATTTATTGCAATGATGAAATCAGATTCTTCCATACCTGCCAAATGCTGAATAGCTCCGGAAATTCCGCATGCGATATAAAGATTCGGTCTTACTGTCTTTCCGGTTTGTCCAACTTGTCTGTCCTTTGGAACCCATCCTGCATCAACTGCTGCTCTTGATGCAGAAATTGTTCCTCCGAGAAGTCCTGCCAATTCTTCAAGCATTTGATAATTTTCAGGACCGTGCATTCCTCTTCCGCCTGATACCAATACTTTTGCATCTTCAATATTCATTCTTTGTTGAATTATTTTTGTTATATCAAGTATTTCAACATTCTTTTTGTCTGCAGGAATATCTATCATAAATTGTTCAATATTTACAGGATTGTTTTCGGAGTATTTAGCTTTCTGCATAACTCCCGGCCTTACAGTTGCCATCTGCGGCCTGTGTTTTCCTATTATAATTGTAGCCATCAGATTTCCGCCAAATGCGGGTCTAGTCATGGCAAGATTTAACTGTCCTTTGTTTGTATCATCCTCTGTAATTGCCAGACCTGTACAGTCTGCCGTTAAACCGGTTTTCAATCTAGCGGATACTCTGGGAGCCACATCTCTTCCTATAGCCGATGCACCGTATAAAACTATTTCAGGTTTCTTTTCCGTTATTATCTTGTGCAGTGTAAAAGTATATGGCTCTGTCATATATTCATCCAGCAGTTCATTGTCTGCGTATATTACTTTGTCTGCACCGGCATAGCATAATTTTTTTGCTTCTTCAATCATATCATAACCTAATAATACTGCCGTAACCGTTGTATTTAAATCTTTTGCCAATTCTTTTGCCTTGCCTATCAATTCATATGCTACTTTTTGTACTGTTCTGTCTCTTTGTTCAGCAAAAACAAAAACACCTTTATATTCAGAAATATTCATCCGGTTCTCCTCCTATATTATAAATTTTTCTTTCATTTTTTCAACAATCAATTCGGCTGATTCCTGCGGTTCAAGGCTAAATACTTTACCTGCTGATTTTGCACCCTTGGTAAAAGATTTGACAACCTTGGTAGGAGAACCTTTCAAACCGACGCATTCTTGAGAAATATCAACATCTTTCAAATTCCAAATTTTTATTCTTTTTTCTCTATAGGCATCAAAAATTCCGCCGGGAGTCATATAGCGAGGTTTGTTTAATTCTGCCAATGCTGTTATTAAACAGGGTAATTTTGTTTTTAACAGATGGTATCTATCTTCATATTGCCTTTTTACAATAATTTTATCACCGTCTATTTTAATATCTTCCGCATAGCTTATATTTACCAATCCTAAATGTTCTGCTATTTGCGGACCAACCTGTGCGGTATCTCCATCTATTGCCTGACGTCCCGTTATGATTAAATCATAATCAAGATTTTTTATGGCAGCTGCAAGAGTTGTTGAAGTTGCCAATGTATCAGCACCTCCAAATGCTCTGTCTGTTATGAGTATTGCTTCATCTGCACCCATTGCCAAAGCTTCTCTTAGGGCATCTTCTGCATTTGGAATACCCATTGTTAAGACTGTTACATGAGCATTGTATTCATCTTTCAATCTAAGTGCTGCTTCAAGACCTGCCTTGTCGTCAGGGTTTATTATGCTTGGTACGCCTTCTCTGATTAATGTGTTAGTTTTCGGGTCAATTCTAACTTCTGTCGTATCGGGCACCTGTTTGATACATACTACTATATTCACTGTCTTTGCCTCCCTATTTCAACATATTTGCACTGACAACCATTTTCATTACTTCTGAAGTACCTTCATAAATTTCAGTTATCTTCGCATCTCTCATCATTCTTTCAACAGGATAATCTCTCGTATATCCATATCCGCCGTGTAGCTGAACAGCCTTTGTTGTAACTTCCATCGCTGTTTCCGATGCAAACAATTTAGCCATTGCTGCATAAACACTATAAGCTTGTCCCGCATCCTTAGCGCATGCTGCTCTGTAAACCAAAAGTCTTGCTGCATCTACTTTAGTCTGCATATCCGCTAACCTAAACTGTGTATTTTGGAATTTTGCTATTGCTCTTCCAAATTGCTTTCTTTCTTTTACATATTTAGCTGATTCATCTATAGCACCTTGAGCAATACCAAGCGCCTGAGCAGCAATTCCTATTCTTCCTGAATCAAGTGTTTTCATTGCTATTTTAAATCCCTGTCCTTCTTTTCCCAGAAGATTTTCCTTTGGTACTATACAGTCTTCAAAAACTAATTCACAGGTAGCAGAGCCTCTGATACCCATTTTTAATTCTTTTTTCCCTATTGAAAAGCCGGGAAAGTTTTTTTCTACTATGAAAGCAGAAATACCTTTTGTGCCTTGTGATTTGTCGGTCATTGCAAAAATTATATAGCAATCCGCATAGGAACCGTTTGTTATAAAAATTTTCGTGCCGTTCAAAATATAATTGTCACCATCAAGCACTGCCTTCGTCTGCTGACCGGCTGCATCTGTGCCTGCTCCGGGCTCAGTAAGCCCAAATGCACCTACCCATTCTCCTGACGCAACCTTAGTTAAATACTTTTTCTTTTGTTCTTCTGTTCCAAATTCATATAGAGGACCGCCACACAGCGAAGTGTGTGCAGATACTATAACGCCTGTAGTTGCACATACTTTTGACAATTCTTCAACCGCCATGGCATATGTCAAATAATCGCAGCCTTGTCCGCCGTACTCCTTTGGAAACGGTATGCCCATAAAACCATACTTGCTCATCTTTTCAACAGTTTCAACGGGAAATCTTTCTTCTTCATCAATTTCTTGTGCCAATGGCTCGACTTCTTCCACAGCAAAATTTCTAAACAGCTGTCTTGCCATTTCGTGTTCCTTGCTTAATTGAAAATTCATGATTTCACTCCCTAAATTTTTTATTTGTTAATTTTTTAACATTTAATTACGCGCTAACGCATTAATTATATATAATTGCTTAAAATATATCAAGTGCTTATTTAAATTTAGCAGTACGTTTTTCCATAAAAGCAGTCATTCCTTCTTTTTGGTCTTCATCAGCAAAGCATAGGCTAAATAAATTCGCTTCAATTGCAATTCCTGTCTCTATATCTGTTTCAATTCCCCTGTTCATTGCTTCTTTTGCATATTTCATTGCAACTTTGGAATTTGAAATAATTTTTTTTGCTAATGTAAATGCTTCTTCCATAAGGCTGTCTTTGTTAGTTACTTTATTAACGAGTCCTATCCTGTATGCTTCCTCTGCATCTATATGTCCGCCCGTAAGTATTAATTCCTTTGCCCTTCCAAGTCCCACTAATCTTGGAAGCCTCTGAGTTCCTGAAAATCCCGGAGTAATTCCAAGACCGACTTCCGGCTGTCCAAACTTAGCTTTTTCTGATGCAATTCTAATGTCGCAAGCCATGCAGAGTTCACATCCGCCCCCGAGAGCATACCCGTTTACAGCTGCAATTACGACTTTTTCAAGCAATTCTATTTTCCTGAAAATTTTAGAGCCGTATTCCGCAAATTTCTTTGCCTCTTCTACATTAAGATTGTTCATATATGCTATGTCTGCACCTGCTACAAAAGCTTTCCCTTCTCCTGTAAGTATAATTGCGGAAACTTCTTCGTCCTTACCTGCTAAGTCAAAAGCAGAATCAAGCTCTTCTAATACTTCCTCATTTAATGCATTCAAAGTTTGCGGACTGTTAATTTTGATAGTACAAATTCCTTCATTTTTTTCAAATAATAAATTTTTGAATTCCATATCAATACCATCCTTTCTGTTTGCTAATTGTATTATATTAATGAATTGCTATCACAATATTCAAACTATTGCAAACACAATCAACATTGTCATTTCTATGAATAGCCTGCGGAGTGTCATTGCTATGATTATGCTGCGTGTCATTCTGAGAGCTTTAGCTCGAAGAATCTCATCTTATAAAACCGGAGATCCTTCGCTTGCGCTCAGGATGACATAATAATTATTTCAGTCAGATCCCACATTTTATTGAGTACGTATTTAATATTATATTTTTCTGCCAATTCATCTGAATTTTTATGCCATCCTACCAGCACCGGAGTAACCTTTGCATTTATGGCACATTCCATGTCAAATTTAGAATCACCTACATATAAAGTATTTTCCGGATTGCTGTTTAATTCTTGGATAACCTTAATCAAAGGCTCTTTATCAGGCTTGTGCTTTACCACATCTTCAGCGGTAATAACAACTTGAAAATATTTCTCCAAATTAAAAATTTTTAAGGCATGCAAGGTGGATGATTTAAGTCTTGATGTTGCAATTCCGATTTTTATATTTTTATCGTGCAAATACTTTATAGTTTCGCTTACCGTATCAAATAAGCATACTTCTTTGTCAAATTTGTCAACCTGATACTGTCTGTAGCTTCCTACAACTTCTTCATAATTGAAGTCGCTAAAATCCCTCTTTAAGGTTAATTCAAGAGGCTCTCCAAATGTGCTTAAAACATAATCTTCATCACAGTTTCGGTTATGATATTTGCAGTAAATATGGTTAAATGAATTTAATATCAAGTTATTGGTATTAACTAAGGTTCCGTCAAAATCGAATATAACTGTATCAATCATTTTTGCTCCTTAGACTTTTTTTCATACTTAGACCGATTCTTTGTCTTTCTTTGTCTATGCTAATAATTGTTACATTGACGGTGTCTCCTACCTGAACAACATCCATGGGGTTTTTAATATATTTGTCGCTCATTTCGGAAAGATGCACCAAACCGTCCTGCTTTACCCCTATGTCTACAAATGCTCCAAAGTCAACAACGTTCCTTACTGTTCCCGTAAGATTCATTCCAACCTTCATATCTTCAAAGCTCTTAACATCGCTTCTGAATACAACCTTAGGCATTTCTTCGCGGGGGTCTCTGCCGGGTTTTTTAAGCTCTCCTATAATGTCTGTTAATGTAGGAACTCCCACATTTAATTCTTCAGATAAAACTTTTATTCTGTCATCAATTTTTTCGTTGAAAGATTTTTTGTTTTCCTTAAAGTTTATTTGAGCCAATGCTTCCAGTCCTTTTAGCCTTACGTTTTTAGCAGGTGTTATTGCTTTATCTTCTTTTACGGGAATTTTCATTATTCTTTCATTTATATCTCTTATGGTACCGCTTCTTAAATCTTGAATTGTATATCCTAATTTTTTCAGAAGTTTTCCTGCAATTTCATATGATTCGGGATGTACTGCAGTCTTGTCGAGAGGATTGTCTCCGTCGGAAATTCTTAAAAAACCTGCACATTGCTCAAAAGCTTTATCACCTAGCATTTTTACTTTCATAAGCTCCTGTCTGTTTACGAATTTCCCGTTTTCCTCCCTGTATTTAACCAAATTTTTTGAAATTGTCTTTGTTATTCCCGACACATATTGTAATAATGCCGGAGAAGCCGTATTCAAATCAACACCTACACTGTTAACGCAGTCTTCAACAACGCCGTCAAGCTCCTGTCCCAATTTTGTCTGATTCACATCATGCTGATATTGACCTACACCGATACTTTTGGGGTCTATTTTAACAAGTTCAGCCAATGGGTCTTGAAGTCTTCTTCCTATTGAAATAGCTCCTCTTATGGTAACGTCCAGGTCGGGGTATTCCTCCTGAGCCAATTTTGATGCCGAATAAACAGAAGCTCCAGCCTCACTTACGATTGTATAGGAAACTTTTTTAGAAAATGTATATTTAGACAGCATATCAGATACGACCATTTCTGTTTCTCTTGAAGCTGTTCCGTTTCCTATTGCAATAACATCTATATCAAATTTATTGATTAAATCGGCCATCAGCTTTTGTGACTCTTCTACTTCATTTCGCGGCTCATTGGGGTACATAACTCCCTGCTCCAAGAACTTGCCTGTTTCATCCAAAACAGCTAATTTGCATCCTGTTCTGAAGCTCGGGTCAATGGCAAGAATCCTTATATCCTTAACCGGAGGAACCATCAATAAATTCTTGGTATTTTTGCCGAATACCTTTATTGCTTCTTCTTCTGCTCTTTCAGTAAGCATGGTTCTTATTTCCCTTTCAATGGAAGGGGCAATAAGCCTTTTATAACTGTCCAAAATTGCGGACAGGTAGAAGTCTTTAGTTATTGCATTTTCATTTGTTATTTCTTTTGATATCAAATAATTAATTATTTTTTCATCGGGTGCATTTAACTTAACTTTTAATTTCTTTTCCTTTTCGCCTCTGTTAATGGCAAGAACCCTATGATTTGCAATTTTATTTACAGGCTCTTCAAATTTATAATACATTTCATAGACGGTTTTTTCTTCTTCGTCGGCTGCTTCCGATATCAGTATTGCATCGTTTATGTATACTTCTCTTATATGTTTTCTGTAATCTGCATTATCGGAAACAGTTTCAGCTATTATGTCGCAGGCACCTTCATAAGCTTCTTTGACACTGTTTACACCTTTTTCTTCATTTACAAAAGGTCCTGCTATTTCATCAAGGTCTCCTTCGGTAACATTTTGCGCCAATATAATTTCTGCCAAAGGCTCAAGCCCTTTCTCTTTGGCCTTTGATGCTCGTGTGGATTTTTTCTGCTTATATGGTCTGTATAAGTCCTCGACTCTTTGCAGCACATCTGCATTTAATATTTCGTTTTTAAGTTCATCGGTAAGCTTTCCCTGCTCCTCGATTAACCTGATTACTTCTTCTTTTCTGGTTTCTAAATTTCGTAAGTATGTAAGTCTTTCAAATAAATCTCTTATAACCACATCGTCCAAGGAGCCTGTCTGCTCCTTGCGGTACCTTGCAATGAAGGGAATTGTATTCCCTTCATCTATTAATTTGACCGTATTTTCAACCTGGTAGGGTTTTAAATTAAATTCCGTACACAATATTTTGTTAATATCTATCATTCTTCTCTCCCCTGTACAATGGTGATTTTCCATATTTTCTTTGACATTATTTTCGCCGTTCCGAGCCGCAAGTTAACCTTTCTAACGCTCAGGATGACAATTTTATCGTTCTCTTGATTTCATTTTCAAATATTCATTCATAAACATATCTAAATTGCCGTCCATTACCGACTGAACATTTGATGTTTCGGCATCCGTGCGATGGTCCTTCACCATGCTGTAAGGGTGAAATACATATGAGCGGATTTGGCTTCCCCATGCAATTTGATTGTATTTTCCTTGAATATCTTCGATTTTTTCCTTGTTTTCCAGCCTCTTTATTTCCAAAAGCTTTGATTTTAGCATGTTCATTGCGGTTTCCTTGTTGCTGTGCTGAGACCTCTGGTTTTGGCAGGAAACCACTATGCCTGTAGGTATATGTGTTATGCGTATTGCGGAGTCTGTAGTATTAACGTGCTGTCCTCCTGCACCGCTCGAGCGGTAAGTATCAATTTTTATATCATCTTCATTGATCTCAATATCTTCATCATCTTCAATTTCAGGTGTTACATCCACTGATGCAAAGGATGTGTGCCTCCTGTTTGAAGAGTCAAAAGGTGATATTCTGACAAGTCTGTGTACACCTTTTTCGGATTTCAAATATCCGTAAGAGTTTTGCCCTTCAACAAAAACGGTGACACTCTTAATTCCCGCTTCTGTATCCGTTTGTATATCATATATTTCCATACTATAGCCCTTGGATTCTATCCACCTGGTGTACATTCGAAACAGCATATCCGCCCAATCTTGTGCCTCGGTGCCTCCTGCTCCCGCATGAATGGATAAAATTGCATTATTTCCATCGTATTCTTCGCTTAAAAGAGCAACTATTCTTGCACTTTCCAATTGTTCTTCAGCCTCATCCATATTCTTCAGAAGCTCCGGCACATGGCTTTCGTCATCTTCTTCTTTTATCAATTCGATGAAAAGCTCAATATCTTCTACCTGCTGTTTTAATTTATTAAATTCTTCTATTCGGTTTGTGTTATGCTTTAACTTCTGAGATACTTTTTGCGCCTTTTCCTGGTCATTCCAAAATCCGGGTTCCTGCATCTGTGATTCCAATGTAAAATTTTCTTCCCTCAACTTTTCCAAGTCAAAGGGAACCACCTACCTCGTTTAATATATCATTGAACTTTTTGATTCTTTCAGTAATTTCATACCAATCAGTCAATATATCATCATCTCCTTCTTAAATATTCATAACTTGTCATCCTGAGCAAAGCGAAGGATCTCATTTTTACATGCATGAGATTCTTCGGGCTAAAGCCCTCAGAATGACAATTCATAAACACACAGCAATAACACTATTTCTCATTTGCTCCGCAGCATTTTTTATACTTTTTCCCGCTTCCGCACGGACACGGGTCATTTCTGCCTACCTTTTTCTCTTTTTTAACAAGAGGCTGAGGCCTGCCCCCAATACTGTCTGCATCTGCTCCGCTGACACTTGTAATTCTTGCTACTTGTTTTCGCTGCAATTTTTCCTGAGGTCTTACTCTCATGAGCATTTTTACCGTATCTTCCTGAATTGCTTCAGTCATTTCTTCAAACATATCAAATCCTTCTACCTGATATGCTCTGACAGGGTCTTCATTTCCTATGGCACGAAGTCCGATTCCCTGTTTCAGTTGGTCCATAGCGTCTATATGGTCCATCCATTTTGTATCAACATTTCTAAGAAGTACAATTCTTTCCACTTCTCTGAAAGTTTCTTCTCCAAACTCTGCTTCCTGCCTTGCATAATGCTTGTCAACGGCAATTCTGACTCTTTTTCTTAAGTCTTCCTTGTCTATATCTTCGGGTTTTACTCCGTCAAAGCTGATTAACAGTGAGAATGTTTCTGCTATATACTTGACAAATCCGTTCAAATCCCAATTTTCATTATTCTTTTCGTCGGTCGTATACATGTTGATTGCCTTGTCGATTAAGGAATCAATCATGTTGGAAATATATTCTTTTAAGTCTTCTCCTAACAGTACCCTTCTTCTTTCGGAATAAATTATTTCTCTTTGCTTATTCATTACATTGTCATATTGGAGAACATGTTTTCTTATATCAAAGTTTCTTCCTTCAACTCTTGCTTGGGCTGTTTCAATGGTCCTGGTCAGCATTCCTGCTTCCAGAGGCTCGTCTTCAGGCATTTTTAATGTTTCGATTATTGCTTTAACCTTATCACCGGCAAACAGTCTCATTAAATCATCTTCCAGGGATATATAAAACCTGGATGAACCCGGGTCTCCCTGCCTGCCTGAACGACCTCTGAGCTGATTGTCGATACGCCTTGATTCGTGGCGTTCAGTACCGATAATATGAAGTCCGCCTGCTTCTATTACCTTTTTTTGCTCGTCTCTCAATTCGTTTTTTGATTCTTCCAATAACTGCTTATATACTCTTCTTGCTTCCAATATTTCAGCATCATCTGTTTCATTGAAACCGTCAGCTTGTGCAATCAGCTCATCGGAAAATCCTTTTGCCTTAAGTTTATGCTTTGCAATAAATTCCGGATTTCCTCCAAGCACAATGTCGGTTCCTCTTCCTGCCATGTTGGTTGCAATTGTAACAGAGCCGAGACGTCCTGCCTGGGCTACAATTTCAGCTTCTTTGTCATGCTGCTTTGCATTTAATACTTCATGCTTGATTCCTTGCTTTTTTAAAAGCTTGCTTAAAATTTCTGATTTTTCTATAGAAATAGTACCAACCAAAATGGGCTGTCCTGTTTGGTGCCTTTCAATAATTTCGTTTATTACGGCTTTGAATTTGCCTGCTTCTCCCTTGTAGACAACATCCTGCAAATCTTCTCTTATTACGGGCTTATTGGTTGGAATTTCTATTACATCCACACCGTAAATTTCACGGAATTCATTTTCTTCCGTCTTTGCTGTTCCTGTCATACCGGACAGTTTTTTATACATTCTGAAGTAATTTTGAAATGTAATGGTGGCAAGTGTTTTTGATTCTTTTCTTACTTCTATTCTTTCCTTTGCTTCGATTGCCTGATGAAGTCCGTTGGAATATCTCCTGCCGTACATTATACGTCCGGTAAATTCATCAACAATCAGAACTTCTCCGTCTTTTACAATGTAGTCGATATCTTTCTTCATCGTATTATGGGCTTTTAAGGCTTGATTTATATGATGGGTGAGCTCCATGTTTTCCTGGTCGGCTAAATTCTCAACACCGAAATATTTTTCTGCTTTATCGATACCTCTTGCAGTAAGGGTAACATTTTTTGCCTTTTCATCGACTATATAATCAACAGTATCATCTTCTTCAACATCCCCCATAATATAGTCCATCTTTGTTTTCTTTTCTTCAGGCAGTTGAATTTTTCCCTTCAAATTGAGTACAAAGCTGTTTGCCATTTCATATAGGTCGGTTGATTTTTCTCCTTCTCCGGAAATAATAAGAGGTGTTCTCGCTTCATCTATAAGTATAGAGTCAACCTCGTCTATAATACAGAAGTTTAAATCCCTTTGAACCATGTCTTCCTTATGAATAACCATGTTGTCTCTTAAATAATCAAACCCAAACTCATTGTTTGTTCCGTAGGTAATGTCCGACCTGTATGCACTAAGCCTTTCTTCCTTTGTAATGCCGTGGACTATACAGCCTACAGAAAGCCCTAAGAAATTATGCACCTTTCCCATCCAGTCGGCGTCACGCCTTGCCAAGTAATCATTTACCGTTACAACATGCACCCCGTTGCCTTCGAGAGCATTCAAATAAACAGGCAATGTTGAAACGAGTGTTTTTCCTTCTCCTGTTTTCATTTCNNGCAATTCGTCCCTGATGAAGGACTATTCCGCCTATAATTTGAACCGGATAATGCTTTTGACCCAATACCCTCCATGCGGCTTCTCTTACTACTGCAAATGCTTCCGGCAATATATCATCCTTTGTTTCTCCATTTGCAAGCCTTTGTTTGAATTCGGCAGTCTTACCCTTGAGCTGGCTGTCGGTCAAAGTTTCCATTGTCTTTTCCAAAGATAATACCTTATCTACGATAGGTTGTATTCTTTTAATTTCTTTTTCGCTGTATGAACCAAAAATTTTTTCAAAAAAATTTTTCATATTAGTATCCTTCCATACTTTATTCAAGAGAGCTGAAATATCCGGCAGTGTAGCCTGAACTCCATGCCCATTGAAGATTAAATCCTCCGCAGTCTCCGTCTACATCAAGAATTTCTCCGGCGAAATACAATCCTTTCACCTTTAAAGACTCCAAGGTCTTTGGATTTACCTCAGAAAGCTTAATCCCTCCTGCCGTTGACTGAGCCTGCTGCCATGAATTATGTCCTATAACTTCAAATTTCCACTCTTTTAAAATCTCTATTATTTTATATATTTCTTTCTTGTTTAATTTGCCGCATATCTTATTTAAATCTTCAAAGCCTGCTTCATAAAAAACTACCGGAATTAATTTTTTGTTTATAAAACCGATCATAGACTCTTCAATTGTTTTATAGTTTATTCTTCTGAATCTGTCCTGAAGAATATCATAAAGCTTAAGCTTTGAATATCCGGGAAACATATCTATGTTTAAAAAAGGTTTATTTTTCTTATTTAGCTCCTCAATAACCTTTCGGCTTACCTGCAGAATCGGAGGTCCTGATATGCCGTAATCGGTAAAAAGTATCTCCCCTTCTTCTTCTCTTATAAGCCTATCGCCTGCATAGGCTTTTACGATACCGTCAAATTTTATTCCCGCAATTCTTTTAAAGTACTTACCGCTTAATTTTAACTGAACAAGGGCAGGAAAGGGCTCTATTATTTCATGTCCCAAGGATTTGGCTAATTCATATCCTTTCCCGTCAGAGCCTAACTGAGGACTTGCTTTTCCTCCCGTTGCCAAAATAACCCTGTCTGCAGTAATTGTATCATTCCCAATAATACTAAATTTATCTTTGCTTTTCCTTAAGGCTGTTACGTTAAAGTCAGTAACTTCCTTGACCTTATGTCTTTTTAATTCATATCTTAAAACATCCAGTACGCTTGAAGCCTGGAGAGAATTTGGATATACTTTGCCGCTTTCATCAACGTAAGGCAAAATTCCTAAGTCTTCAAAAAAGACAAGAGTTTTATCAAGATTAAAAAATTTCATAACTTCATCTACAAAATTCAAATTATTAGAGTGGTAGCATTCCTTTGACAGATTCATATTGGTATAATTGCACCTGCCGTTGCCGGTTGCCAGAATTTTTTTGCCTACTCTGTTCAATTTTTCGCAGATAGTTACTTCAGCACCGTTTCTGGCCGCAGCTATCGCTGCGGTCAAACCTGATGCACCTCCGCCGATTACAGCAATTTTCATAGTTTATTCCTTATCGTTAATGGTTTTGTATGTTTTAAGAATTTGCTCCGCTACCTTAAGCCCATCGATTGATGCAGACATAATTCCTCCTGCATAACCCGAGCCTTCGCCGCAGGGATAAATCCCCCTTACATTTGATTGCATTTCATCATCCCTTAAAATTCTTAACGGTGATGAAGTTCTTGTTTCAACTCCCGTTAGCAGTGCATCCGGTCTGTCGTAATTTGTTAAAAATTTTCCAAAAGCTGTTATTCCTTCAACCAGGCTTTCACACACATAATCAGGCATGCAATCCCACAGGTTTGCAAAGGTACAGCCCGGTCTGTATGTAGGATATATTTCTCCAAAAGATGAAGAAACAATTTTTTCTTTAAAATCTTTAAAGAGCTGCACCGGAGCCCGATAATTTCCTCCGCCTGCCTCAAAGGCTTTTCTTTCCCAGTATCTTTGGAATTCTACACCTGCCATTGGATTTTCTTCGCCGCCGAAATCTTCGGGATTTATTTGTACAACCACGGCAGCATTTGCATTTTCCAAATCCCTTTCGTGAAAACTCATTCCGTTTGTAACAACTCCACCGGCTTCGGAGGCGGAAGCAGTTACAACTCCACCCGGGCACATGCAAAATGTATATACGCTTCTTCCATTTTTACTTTTATGAACAAATTTATAGTCAGCAGGACCTAAGAGTGGATT